>JAMCZQ010000006.1 GCA_023485295.1 Candidatus Marsarchaeota archaeon
GCCTGGGGAGTACGGCCGCAAGGTTGAAACTTAAAGCAATTGGCGGGGGAGCACACAAGGGGTGGATGCTGCGGTTTAATTGAATCCAACGTCGGAAATATTACCAGAAGCGACGGCAGGGTGAAGGTCAGACTGAAGATCTTACCTGACGAGCCGAGAGGTAGTGCATGGCGACCGTCAGCTCGTGGTGTGAACTGTCCGGTTAAGTCCGGTAAGTCTATGAGTGATGCAATGACACAAAAATTAAGGCTAACACCAGAAACAAGCTATATGCTTGGAATATACAGGTGCAATGCAGGAAAGCGCATTGAGCTTGCCTCAAGCGACGATGATATGATTGCGAGGTTCGCCAAGCTCGCTATGCAAGAGTTTGGCGTAGAGCCTAACAGGATACTCATCGAGAGCGAGGGCAGGCGCAAAAGGGCTTTCTTCTACAATTCCACATTAGTCAAGCGTTTTGAGAAAGCGCTTGAAAGAAGGCCGAATATATTCAAGTATGCTAACGCATACTCAGGCAGCTATTTCGCAGCGCTGTTCGACTGCATGGGCGGCAACGATGCAAAAGGCATCTTTATAAGCCGCCTTGACAGCGTTGACGAGGTGGTGCTTGAGAGGCTTAACATACATACGGAGAAGAGAGGCAGCAAGTCGTATTTCATTAATACTTCATCGTTTATCATGCTGATAAAAGAATACAGCCTTAAAATTGCGAGCATTGCTCATTGACCCGGAAACGAGCGAGACCCTTACTAACAGTTGCCATCTGTCTAGAGATAGGCAGAGCACCCTGTTAGGACCGCCTTCGTTTAAGGAGGAGGAAGGAGAGGGCGACGATACGTCAGTATGCTCTGAATCTTCTGGGCTACACGCGGCATACAAAGGTCGGCACAATGAGATGCAACACCGAAAGGTGAAGCTAATCCCCTAAAACCGGCCCAAGTTCGGATTGAGGGCTGAAACTCGCCCTCATGAAGCTGGAATCCCTAGTAATCGCTTGTCACTATCGAGCGGTGAATACGTCCCTGCTCCTTGCACACACCGCCTACCAAGCCACCCAAGTGAGGTCTTAGTGAGGCAGCGCCGCTGGCGTTTTCGAACTAAGGTTTCGCAAGGTGGGCTAAGGTATAACAAGGTATCCGTAGGGGAACCTGCGGATAGATCACCTCAACAATATAAGTGTGCGGGCCATATATCGGTACCTGCATAAATCCTCAAGACTGCAATTTTTGCTTCCCAGCGCGAGCCATTTTCTTTTTTCGAAACGTTTTTAGCTATTTAAAACAATAAATGCACGCAAGTGATAGAATGAACTTCTCAAAGCAGACGGACAATTTCCCGGAGACGTTTTACGCGTTCATAGAGATACCGCAGGGCAGCGGCATAAAGTATGAGTACAAGGAGGACCTCGAAGCGGTGGTTGTCGACAGGTTCCTTTTCACCTCGATGACGTATCCCACAAACTATGGATTTGCGCTTGGAACTAAGGGAAAGGACGGAGATCCCCTTGACGTGCTTGTAATGTCGCAGGTGCCGATATCAAGCGGCATGGTGATAAAAGTCAGGGCGATAGGCATCGCGGTGATGAGCGACGAGGAGGGCTCCGACAACAAGGTAATAGCCGTGCCTGTAGAAAAAGTTGATCCTTCGTTCGCTTCGTACAAGGACGCCCAGGACATACCTGAATTCATGAAGAACAGGATAAAGCATTTCTTCGAGCACTACAAGGAGCTTGAGAAGGGAAAATTCATGAAGTTCGAGAAGTTCGAGGGCAAGGAGGAAGCGATGAAAGAACTAAAGGAATCAAGAGTCTAAAGGGATTGAAGAACGCCATCTCCTATTTATTCTTTCTTTTCCAATTTGGCTTATGGCATTGGTTCTTTTCGTATGCAAGGAAAACACCTACAGGAGCCAGATTGCCGAAGCGTTGTTCAACAGCATGGCAAAGAGGGATTCGGCAATCAGCGCTTCAGGAGCAGAGCCGGCCAAAGAAATAAGCCACGATGCTATAATGCTACTCAAGAAAACGTATGGAATAGATATGAGCGGGCAGAAGCCGAAGATGCTCACGGAAAAGATGCTCAAGTCTGCCTCAAGGATAATAACAGTATGCGATCCCAAGGACTGTGTGCTTCTTCCTAAGAGTTACAACGCAGAGCACTGGAGCATACCTAAATTCGAAGGAATGAACGACGAAGAAAAGGAAAAGAACCTTAAAAATTTATATGAAAAGGTAAAGAAGTTGGTGAACGAGTTGGAAGCTGGTTCACCTTGATCGCGAAAGCTGCCCGTCCATTTCTACTGCAACACTGCAGTTTTTGTCCCTGCAGAAAGGCCTTGACCACTTCAGCAGCGGCAGCGCCGCCCTGTCCAGATCGCTGCCTTTGGCTGTAATAACGTAATGCACCGAATCGTTATCTTTGCGTATCAGCCCGTTGCTCTCCATCAGCTTTAATACATCAGCTAGGCCCTTTGGGCTTATCGGCGACAGCCTTTCCAAGAGTTGGTTATACCTTGAAGGGCCATAAACTGCTATGCTATTAAGCGCTATAAGAAGCCATTTCTTCGAGACCAGCGACAATGCTTCCTGTGCAGCGCATGCGCCTGAATTTTTCATTGCATCACCTTTCACTTTATAACTATAAAGTTTGTAGTTTAAATACCTTATTTGCTTATATTTAACAGTAGATTGCATGAACAGCTATGCGCAAGGCAGCAGTTTTGAAGCATTTGAAAGTACGACCGCAATCCTTAAGACGCTTAAAGTAAGGTTTCTGGCATTCTTCGCAGTTCTGTTCGTATTTTACTACGTCATTTTTTCATATTTCCATTTCGGCCTGGCGCTTTTCGGGATAGGCTATTATTTTTACTATATATTGGCATCTTCATTTGTGCTCTCAATACTTGCAGCTTTCTCCTTGGTCATAGGGCTTTATTCTCAAAAAGCCTTCAGTAGCGGCGCGAAGAGCAGCAGTAATGGTATTTATGCATTCATAATAAGCCTTGTGCCTTCCACAATGTGCTGCACCCCGGTCATACCTTCTATCCTTGTTGCAGTATTCGGATCAGGCGGCATTGCCCTCGCGTCAGGTGCAATACAAGGACTTCTTTCAGATTTTAGCCCTGTGTTCATAGTATTTGCAGCGCTGCTCCTTTATTATTCAATCTATGTTTCGTTAAAGAGGCTGAAGAAACCTTCGTGCAAATGTTAGCTGGTGAAAAAATGCAAAAAAAGAGAGTTATCTATGTATTTGCGGCAATATTAATTGCAATTGCTCTTGTATATTTCTTTGGGATAAATCGAAGCGCAGGAGCTTCGCAGTCGTTCATGCCGGCAGTGGGGGCAAAGGCTCCGAATTATTCCTTTATATACGCTTCTAATGGCACAGTGGCGAATGTTTCATCGTTGACAGGCAAGCCAGTGCTTCTTTGGTTTGTCGCAACGTGGTGCAGCGGATGCGCAGTAGGAAACGAAATGCTAAATGACAACATCAGTTACTTCAAAAATAAAGGCATAAATGTAATCGAAGTTGAGCTCTATAAAGACTTGGGATATAGCGGCGCACCCATAAACACATTCGTAAATGATTATGCGCCGGATGTGACTTCCTACAGCAACTTCAGAAGCGCCATTTCAGGTTATAACTTATCTCTTGCATACGATAAAGACGGTTATCTTGACATATATTATTTGATAGGACCAAATGGAAAGATACTTTACGAGAATGACGGCAGCCTTGCAGCCACGATGAAAAATCTTAAAAGTAAAATAAACTCCCTATCTAGTTCATTGTGATAAAACAGGTTTTATAAATGGAAAAATTCGACTATGCGATAATCGGGCAAGGAGCAGCTGCGTTCGCCGCAGCAATCAAAGCAAACGAGCTAGGTAAAAATACGGTAATGATAGGCAAGAATGCGACCGAAGGGGCAACGCTTGGAGGAACGTGTGTAAATGTAGGATGCGTGCCTAGCAAACGCATGATAACAGTTGCAAGATTCGCAAGAGAGCTGAAGGTCAAGCGCTTCAGAGGGTTCGACTATGATAAAGGCAGCCTGAAATACAAAGAGATAGTTCAGGAGAAAGATGACCTGGTAAAAGGATTCCACGAATCCAAATACGAGAACGTGATGGATTCGCTTGAAAAAGTCACCTATTTGAACGAGTTCGGCTCGCTACAGGGGGCTGGCAGGATAAAGGCAGGTTCCAAGGAGATTGAAGCAGGCAAGATACTGATAGCCACAGGGGCAAGGTCGTTCATACCGAAAGTCCAGGGCATTGAAACGGTAAAATGCCTGGACAACGAAAGCGCCCTGTCTCTAAAGGAGCTTCCGGAAAGCATGGTTGTCATTGGCGGCAGGGCAATAGGATTGGAATTCGCACAGATGTTCTCCATGTTCGGCACGAAGGTGACAGTATTGCAAAGGAGCCCTACAATACTCCCGAATTGGGAGCCTACGATATCAAAGCATTTGGACAAATACCTGCGAGATGACGGAATAGACATAAGAACCAATGTAGAGGTTAAATCCGTTGCTGGGAGTAGCGGCAGGACTGAAGTGAAAGCGCTGGTTAACGGCAAGGAAGAAAGCTTCGTTGCGGACAAATTGCTTATGGCTACAGGAAGAACGCCGAATACCGAAAAGCTAGGGCTAAAAAACGTAAACCTTGAGACTAATGATAAAGGTTTCATAAAAATAGACGGTATGATGCAGACAAACGTGAAGGGCATTTATGCGGCAGGTGATGTGACCGGCAATCCGATGCTTGAAACGCTTGCTGCCAAAGAGGGGAACATAGCTACGCAGAACATGTTCGGGAATAAGAAGGTGAAGATAGATTTAAACGAAGTTCCAAGCGCAGTGTTCACGGAGCCAGAAGCAGCAATGGTCGGCAGAACAGAGGAGCAAGTAATAAAGGACCTTAATAACTGCGGATGCAACGCACTTCCAATGGCGCTCGTTCCAAAAGCAGGCATAATATCTGATACAAGAGGTGTAATAAAAGTGGTAATAAACCCAAAAACGCATGAGATACTTGGAGCCCATATGCTTGGACACGGAGCTGCAGACCTTATACACGAAGCAGTAATGGCAGTAAAGTTCCATATGAAACTGGAAGACATAATAGACACGGTGCACGTATTTCCAACGATGAGTGAGGGATTCAAGCTTGCGTGCCAGTCGTTTTTTGCAGATGTATCCAAACAGAGCTGCTGCACGGTATAACTTGCACAAAGCTGGATGGAATTAATTTATACTTTGGCTGCTAAAATTGACTGTGATAGCATGGACGAGAATAAAAGCAGCCTTATTTCGATTATAGAAAAGTATAGGGACGACATGGTAAGCACTATGTCAAAGATGGTCTCAATACCTTCGATTTCGCCGATGAGCGACGGAAAGGGCGAAGGCGCAAGGGCTGATTTCCTTGAAGGAAAGCTCAAGGAATGGGGATTCGAAGTAAAGAGGTATGAGTATACCGATGAGACAAGCACAAAAAGGCCGAACCTTGTAGCTAGGCATGGGAATGCTCCAAGCACAGTATGGTTTGTGGCGCACATGGACACAGTCGCGCCAGGCGACAGGGCTTTGTGGCTTACCGATCCTTTCAAGGCTGAGATAAAGGAAGGCAAAATTTACGGCAGAGGAACCAATGACAATGGGCAGGACTTAATAGCGTCGATGTACGCGCTAAGGGCGCTCAAGGAATTTGGCAAGGAAACGGCCTTCAACATAGGCGTTGCATTGGTGGCGGACGAGGAACTCGGAAGCAGGTACGGTATACAGAAACTTTTGCAGGAGCAGGGAATATTCGGTGATAAAGACATGTTCGTAGTTCCAGACTATCTTAGCGAAGGAGGAGGCATGGTTGAAATAGCGGAAAAAGGCTCGCTTTGGCTGAGGATAAAGGTCAACGGGAAGCAGGTGCACGCGAGCACGCCTGCATTAGGGGTCAACGCCAACAGAAATGCATCCAAGCTCATAACCAAGATTGACGAGGTGCTGCACCAGAAGTACAATGCAACGGATGGGCTCTACCAGCCGCCGTATTCGACTTTCGAGCCTACAAAGAGGGAGAAAAACGTAGACAGCGTTAATATAATACCAGGTTCGGATGTTTTCTATTTTGATTGCAGAGTGCTGCCAAAATACAAGCTGGACGATGTGCTCAATGATGTCAGAGCCGTATGCAATTCGGATGAATTCAAAGCAGTTAAAGTAGAAATAGAAACGTTCAGCAGGGAGGATCCGGCCTCGCCCACAAGCATGGATTCTGATGTGGTGAAACGCCTTCTCAAAAGCATAAAAGAGGTAATGGGAGTCGAGGCAAAGCCCATGGGCGTAGGCGGAGGCACGTGCGCAGCATTCTTCAGGCATAAAGGATTCCCTGCGGTTGCTTGGGGCACCGAAGCGGAGGACATGGCACACCAGCCCAACGAATACTGCAGGATAGACGACATGGTAAACGATGCAAAGGTATTCGCCAACATGTGCTTATAAATTTTAGCGTGGCATTGCTTTATTTTATTAGCATGCCCTGGGCTATGCGCTTTGAGCCGCCGCCCCTGAATTCCTTTGCCTTTAGCTTAGCAAGGCTTGACTTAATGAATTCGCTTGCATCCTTTCCTGAATCGTTTCCTGATATGCATACCACGTTTCCAGATTTATTATGGAGTATTATTATCCTTGATGAATCAGTATCGACAACCTTTGTGGCGATCTGCCTAAGCATGTCGATGTCGTAATCCATTTCATAAATCATCGATTTTTCATTCGAGGATAGAAGCTTTTCCGCAGCCTGTGACACTTTCTCTGATTTCATTGATTCTATTGCGCTTTTATATTCAGAGAGCTGCTTGGACATCTGCGACAGCGTGTCTGTCAGCTTGGAGCTGTCGGTGCCGAGTATCCTTTCCGCTTCCAAAAGTTTTTCTTCCATAGAGTTTATGTGCTTGTATGATGCAAGACCAGCTACGTACTCAAGCCTGTCTATGCCGTCGTGTATCCTTTGTGAGCCTATTATTTTTATCGTTCCTATTATAGATTCTATGCCCATAGCGTGTATCCCGCCGCACGCTTCCGCGTCTATCATATTGCCCTCCATGTCGGTTATCTCCACAATCCTTGGCCGTGCTACAGGGATCCCATGGCCCTGGTATATTGAAAACCCGAATTTTGACTCGGCTTCATTCCTGTCCATCTCTTTCATGGTTACGCGTATCCCGTTCTGGAGGTATGAATTTGCTGTGGCTTCTATCTCTTTAATCTGCTTGTCGCTAAGCTTTTCATAATGCGCTATGTCTATATGCGCCTTTGCAACACCTTTGTGCGCACCTTCCTGCCAAGCATGCTTTCCTAGCACGCTTCTTGCAGCTGCGCTTATAAGGTGCGTAGCAGTATGGTGCGCTATAAGCTGCATCCTCCTTTTCCTGTCAACCAAGCAATGCACTTTCGAACCAACCTTGAAGTTGGGCCTTCCTTCAAGGAGATGTACTATCACGCCGTTCTGCGACTGCACATCCTTGACCTTTATGCCGTCAATTGTGCCGTGGTCAGCTTCCTGGCCGCCGCTTTCAGCATAGAACGGCGTCTTGTCCAGAACCACCATGTCAGAGCTGCACAGAAGCACCTTTGAATCAGATTCCAATGCGAAATTGTAGAAAAGCTTCTCGGTTTTCTTTATTCCGGAAACGTCAAGATCAAAACGGTCCTTTTTATTGGGCTTTTCTGTAAAATCGCCCTTTATTATGCTTGAGTACGAGCTTTCCGGAAGCTCAAGGGTAACGCCTCTTGAAGCTGCCACGCCGTTTACAAGGTCTGGAGTTATACCATTGCTCTCGTACAGCACCCTCATCCTTTCCGGAGTTATCTTTTCGTGCCTGTCTATTATCCCGTTTATCGTCTTTATTGCAGATGCCATCGTGTTTTCATAGCGCTCCTTCTCAACCCTGATTACGTCTTCTAGCTCATCTATGCTGCTGCTAAGCTCCGGATACATATGCGACATGGATTTTGCTATGATCTCCATGAGTTCCCTCATGTCGAAGCTCATGCGGTACCTTGAGCGGAAATCGAATATGCGCCTCAATATCACCCTGAGGTTGTAGCCACCCCCTACATTGCTTGGCAATGCGCCATCGGTTATGGCAAACAGCAGGGTTTTTGCATGGTCAGCTATGGCATATGCAGCTTGCATAGGCTTTATTATAGAAGTATACTCTTCCATGCTTATGCCTGCTGCCTTGGCTACTTTTAGTTCCACGTCTTCGAAGGATTTGCTCTCGCTGAGGTCTATCTTTCCGAATTGGCCTGCCACCTTTGAGTAAAGCGCTGTGTTCGGCCTTATGCCGCTTTCTTTATGGATATAGTCTAAGGCTTCCTTGAATACCTGGTCGTAAGCGGTCTGGGAACCGCTTTTGAACCATACTAGCCTCTCGAGCCCCCAGCCCACATCAACAACCTTCCCTGAAAGTTCGCGCCTCACCTCATTATTATACTCGAATTGTGTGAAGACGTTGTTGACCATTTCCAGGCCTCCGGAAAAGGCTTCGATACTTGGCCCAAACTCCGAGAAATCCCCCATAGCCCATACGTCTTCCACGTATGTCAGGTCCTTCTTTTTTACGCCGACGATTTTCGTAAGCACTTCGTAGTTAAGCTCCATCGTCCTGTCCCTCCAGTAGCCTTCCTTTGGGTAATTGAAGGCGGTCTGGCCTGCCATGATGAACGAAGTAAAGTGGCGCCCGGTAACCCCGACATTTGGTATGTCGTTAAACCTAAGGCACATCTGCGGCACTAGCAAAGGGTTTGCGTTGTATTCGAAGCTCATAACTCCGTTCTCTATCCTTTGGAAATCCTGTATGCTTGCAATTGTAAAATAAAGGTCCTGGCGCCACCTGCTTACGACAGGATAGCGCTCTATAACTGCGTGGCCGTTGTCCTCGAAGAATTTTGAGAATTTTGACCAGAATTTTTCAAGCGACACCTCTTCAGGGTCCTTTTTCATAAAACTGTATCCTTCATGTTCGGAATCCCCGCAGTATTCACGGCTTTCGTCAGCTGTCCAGAAGAATTTGCCGCAGCCCTTGCATTGCTTGCGAATAAAGCCTTCCCTTTCGAATAGTTTTGTGCTGTAATAGAGCTCTGGCTTCTCCGAAAATTCCTTCCTGAGCGATTCTTTGTCAAGCATTTCGATCACTTACAGTGTTTTTTGCCCGAACCACACTTTGCACTCTTTCCCGAAGAAAATGCAGTATTCGCATTTCCATTTTTCCTCATACGGCACCGGGAGGGCCTGCCTTTCGCCTTTCCAGTATTTTAGGGCGAAGTCTATGGTTCCGTTCAATTCTTCTTCGGTTATCCTGAATTTATAGTTGTCTATCCGCTTGCCAGTGTATTGGTTTATGTACCTGATTACCATGGTGTCGCTCAGGTGGCCTATGCTCCTGTATGCATTGAAGAATTTTTTGGTTATTTCTGCAAGATTCTGGGCAAGCTTGGCTATATTCAGTGCATCGAGCTGCCTTTCAAACTCTTTTGTGATGCTAAGCCTGTGTATGCCGTATTCCTTTGCAAAAATATCCTCGTTATAAGCGCCGGATATGATGTCTCCTAGCAGTTTTTTATAAAGGATCACCTGGGCCCTATGGGATCTGATCTGCGCTTCCGAAGGCATCTTGTCCGTGGCTCGCGTCTTATCCTCTATTATTACAACGCTCCCTCCTGATACGAGTAGCTCGTCCATCTTTCCTACTGTTTTGTAGCTTCCGAGGTTTCCATAAAGCAGCAGCTCCCTGGATTTCCTGTTCTTCTTAAGGGTCTCAAGCGCTTCATATGTTGTATAAAGGCTTTTGTACATGAAATCCGCATAGCTTTTCGGCTGCAGCACTATCGGTACGTTTGTTTCATTTTCCAGCTCTTCGTGTATCTCCTTCCCTTTTATTATCTCCCTTGTTATCTCTGGACCGTGGAGATAGTTTAGCTCCATCTGCTTTTCACACCAGTATTGCGCAGCTATGTCTGTTGCACGAATGCTTTTCTTTCCCAATCTTTGCAAAGCGTCCAATAAATCAGCCCGCCTACCTATCGTCATAGCCTTAGCTCAGCGATTACCTCAATCATCACATAAAGGTTTTCTGATTAAGGTTATAAATAGCTTTTGAATGCACAAAAGCAGTCACTTTTGCATGCGGGTCATGGCGATTTTGTATATTGCGTATAAGACTATGGCAAATGCGCCTATCGCAGCAAACGTTAATGCGATATGGCTTGTGGAAATCGCCTTCATCCCGAATATTATGAGGATTATGTCGTATATTCCAGTCCCTAGTATAGAGTATGCATAAAATTTTTTCTGGGACATTCTGGCAAAGCCGGCAGGGAAGCTCATTATGGTCCTCAATACAGGTATGAATCTTGTGAAAAATACTGAAGCGACGCCGTTTTTTTCAAACCATTTGTCAAATGCATCGAGCCTTTCCTGCTTTATGTGGAAAAGGCGCAGGTGCTTGTAGACTACGTCTTTGCCCAGGTAATAGCCTATATAGTAATCGACTGCCAGACCGCCTATGCTTCCTAAAAGCGCCGCTATATAAACAAGGAAGAAATTCATGGACCCGTTCGCCACAAAAAAGCCGGCCAAGGGCAAAACAACTTCACTTGGTACAGGCAATGACGAGCCCTCCATAAACATGAGCGCAAATATGCCAAAATAGCCGTAACCCTTGACTATGGCTACGACTTCTGATGAGGTGTGGCTTATAAGCGCGCCTATTGAGGCAAGTATTGAAAGTTCAATCATTTGTGCACCGCATGTTCTTATGCAACAGGGCATGGTATGGGGCGCGTCTTTACTATTTTAAAGAACGCAAGCTGGTTTGCATAGCTTGAATTTTCATAATATGCAAATAATCCAGAGCATAGGAACCCCGCAACTTCGCCTTTTTTTATTACTTCTGCAATTGCATTCGTTTGATTAAGCATTGCCTGAATATACCTGTATGAATATATCGTTATTGTCCCGTTCCTGTTTATTGATTTTAATGCAAAGTTGTAAAGACGCTGGTCTGGGCTGCATACAGCTGTAGTGCTGTTGTTTTCCGTGATGTAGGATTGGGTGCACGGGGCATACGATGCAAGCGAGCTGTTTGCAATCACATTCGTGGTGTTTGAGGTTATTCCTAAATTGTTTAGTGTAATGTTGATTGTAGAGCCATTCGGGCCTGTAGTGATGTTAAAGACTTTGTATATTTTAACTATGAACATCGCGCATGCTAGCCCAGGAAAGCAATATGGCGAGCTAGAGCCGTTGACTGTAATTGTGTACTTTGTCTGGGGCTTTAAGCCTGTAAATAACAGCTTGTACCTTGTATAGTTTGGGACTTGCAGCGTCTCGTTTGGCAGGACCGGACCAGTCACTTCGCCCCCTATGCCATATGTGGCTATGCCCAGGCTTACAGGCACAGTGGTGCTGTAGCCGCTGCCGTTCAGCGTTATTTTCATGCTGCTTGTCATATATTGCGATGGGATTATAAGCAGCGCTATGGAAGCGTAGCCATGCGGCTCTTGGCTCAGTACTGCTATTGCATGCTCGGAATTGTATAGTGCAAATGCGGTTACCATTAACGCTATTGCAAGCACTGCTACAAGCGCGACAAGCGCATACGCCATGTGTTTGTCGTAGTTATGGTTCTGATTGCCATGCATATTGATTCAGCCATTTAATTTATTTTGATTATTATATTTATACTATTAAAGCTTAATCCCCAAAGTAAGTGCAGTGCATATAATGAAGATGGTCAAGTTCTACCAGAATGAAGGCTTGATGAGGCTCAAGCTTGAAGGGACAGAGGATTTGTGGACCGCCCAAAGAATAATATTTTCAAACGACATAGTAAGGTCGAAGAGCTTGAGGCGCTTCAAAGCGAACGAAAGCGACACTGGCGAGCTTAAGGAGGTTGTAGTTTCCTTGCGCGTTGAAAAGACGGAGCTCGACAAGACCGCCATGAGGCTTCGCATAACAGGCAAGATAGTTGAAGGAAAGCCGGAGCAGTATATAAAGTTGAACAGTTACCACACTTTGAATGTTGCCTCATTGGATACCATAGATATAATCAAGCAGAAGTGGCCCGAATACCTTGTAGGCGTAGTTAAAGAGGCGGTAAAGGATACCAAGAAGCCAAGGCTCGGCATAATAGTGGTTGATGACGAAAAGGCTTTGCCGGCTTATCTTCTAGGGTATGGGGTTGAATTTAAAAGCGAGATTTACAGCAACCTGAGCAAGCGCATGAGTCAAAAGGATTTCCAGGAGCAGCAAAAAAAGTACTATGAAGCAGTGATAAATGCAATAGAGGGCATGGACGCAGAAAGCGTGATACTTGCCGGCCCAGGCTTCACGAAAGACGATATAAAATCGTATTTGGAAGCAAAGCAGGAGAGGATTGGTAAAAACATAATTTATATGCAAGCGAGCAATACGGAACGGTCAGGCATTTACGAAATAATAAAAAGCCCTGACGTGGCAAATCTGCTGCGGAGGGAGAGGATAAGGCACGAATTTATGCTTATGGAGGAATTCCTCAGGGGTCTTGCGGTCGGCACGTCTAAATACGGGCTAGCAGGAGTTAAGGATGCAATAGAAGCGTATCAGGCCACAATAGTACTTGTAAATGATTCTGTGCTAGGCGAACCGTCGATACAAAGCTTATTGGCTGCGGCAGAGGAAAAGCATTTGCGCATAGAGGTATTTAACTCTGGCGACGAGGTCGGGCAGCAGCTTGCGTCATTTAAGGAGATTGCCTCACTGGTCAGCATGTCACCATAGGTATTCTGCTTCCCTGATTGCTGCAGTGTAGTCGTTGTTGTAGAAATCCTGCAATATCCATTGTATGCCTGCGCTGGCCCAGTCATCAGGCGTGAGCTTGAAAATTTTCTTGTGCACCTTTTGGGCAAGCCACATAGTCGACTGCTTTCGCATTTTTGCCCCCCTGAAAAGGGATTTCGGAGGGTCTACCGAATCAAGCATGTTAAAGTTGCTTATCGCCTCTGACAGTGCCAAGCCTGACAGAAGACGGCCAGTATCTGATGCATCGATCTTAGATACTGCCAGGTCATGTTTATAGTAGTCAAGGAGCGGCAAAAAGCCATAGGCTTCAAAATCTTCATATCTTACGGCATTGGGCGAACCCTTAATGCCCACAATGAATCTCACTGCTGATTTCCTATTTGCCGGGTTGCTTGCAAAGTTGCTGTTCATGTACAATCCTGCAAGATGCTTCATCGACCCGCTGCTTATGCCTGTTGCACGTGCAGATATTACAGCCTCAAAAATATTAGGGTAGAATAAAAGCACAAACGATAAATTTTCATTCACAAGATCAGAGTTGTCCTGTATTATGCCGTTCCTCTTTTTAACAAGCCATAGTACGGCATCGTCAGCGGCGTCTTTGTTCCTGACGACAGACTTGCTCAGGGTTTTGAGGTCCCATATATGGAAATCCCTTTCTGGGTACGCATCCTGCAGTATCCTTAACATTGCTGGCGCAGATTTGACGCTTCTGGATGAATATGATTGAAAAAGGCTGAAAACTCCGAATTTAAGAAAATCATCGCTGCGCAAATCTATTGGATCGATTTGCAGCGTTTCAACCAGCTTTTTTATAACTTTTACCCTATCCTCCCTTGAGTTCCATTTGGTTTTGGGTTTATACCTGTCGTTATCAACATGCATGTATCCTTCATGCTCTAGCCAGCGCATGAAATTCAGCTTGGCATTTTTATCGTCAGTGCGCAGCATGCCGGAATTCGGAGCGCGCAGCACATTCTGTTCCTTGCTTATTGTCATAAAACCGCGAGAATTTGTGTGCTATATTAGATATTTATTAGTATGCTATTTTATTCCTTGCAATAGGCGTACTTGTACATAAGCTTTAAATATTATTCTGCATCTCTAAACTTAAGAACAAAAAGCGAGAACGCTTTTATAGAAGCAGCAAATGATATATGGTGTGATAATGCAAGCTGGGCTACTCTGGAATGTTTCAAGAGTCTCATCCTTTGTTGGTAGCTGCAGCATTACAGATCCAATAATTAAGTACACACCATTGAATCATCTGGCTGCATAAACCTCTTTAAAAAATTTTTGGGTGGTTTATGTGCGCCAGATGGTAGATAGTAGGTATGAGAATTATGAAAGGCTTACTCAGCGTGAGCAGCTGATCATAGTCGAAATAGGGGCCGACAAGATAGACAGCGCCAGCAGTTTCGTTATTTACATGAGCGAGGCTTATGGCATATCAAAGAGTTCGGTTTGGTATGCGCTGAACAGGCTGAAGGAGCGCAGGCTGGTAGATTTCGCAAGTAAGGACGATCCTGGAAGGCAGCTTGCGCTTACTGAGCAGGGGAATGCTGTGCTCCACAAACTTGCGGGGATGAGAAATAGGCTCTTGGAGAGCTATGCGACTGCATACTTGAATGGGAATGGGATTGTTACAGACAGAGTGTATAAGGAGTTTAGTAGCGTGCCAGGGCATTAAATGCCCTGGCCTGCCAACTAGACACTGCCCTTAGCTAAAGCTTTGCACCTTCAGCATTCAGCAAAGCGCGCTTTGCCTTTTTGCCGCCTGCTGCAGAGTAATTTCCTATGTCTCCGTTGCTTCTTATCACCCTGTGGCACGGCACTGCTGGAGCAAATGGATTTTTAGCCAGGGCGCTGCCCACTGCCCTGTAGGCCCTTGGATGCCCTATCATGATCGCTATTTCCTTGTATGTGCGCGTTTGGCCTTTAGGTATGGTCGCAGTCGCTATAAGAACGCTTTTCTGAAATTCCGTAAGGCCTGACCTTGAAAGCATTGCCGTAATGCGCTTATTCATTTTATGCACCCTGCGCATAGAATTAATGCATATAATTAATATTATCCTTTGCATTATTAATTTATGATGAGAGCATGAAGGACAAAAATTTTAATGTCTGGCTTGACGGCAAACTTGTGCCTTACGGATCTGCGGTTGTGCCCATATTAACGCATTCGTTGCAGTATGGATCAGGCATCTTTGAAGGGATAAGGTCTTACAGCACCCCTAAAGGCGCTGCAATATTCAGGTTGCCGGAGCATTTAAAGCGCTTCATGCAGACTGCAAAAATTTACTCCATGGATTTAAACCGGACTGAACGCGAACTGGCCGACGCGATCAAAAGCGTAATACGCTCGAATAAACTAGAGCAGTCTTATATAAGGCCTTTTGCGTTCTATAACGAGGATGAGATAGGCATAAACGCTTATGGCAAGAAGGTAAGCGTTTTTATTGCTGCAGTGCCGTTTGGAAAATATTTCGGGAGCGGCATGGATAAGGGGATAAGGTGCAAGGTTTCTTCATGGCGCAGGATAAATTCCGAAATACTCCCAGTAAGGGCCAAGGCGAGTGGTAATTACATTAATTCAATAATCGCCAGCAACGAGGCGAAGGCCGCTGGCTTCGACGAAGCGATACTATTATCTGGCGAGTATATAGCCGAGGGCCCTGGGGAAAACATATTTCTGGTACGGGACGGCAAGCTATTCACTCCTAACCAGGAATCAGACATACTGCTGGGCATAACAAGGTATACCCTAATCACCATAGCTCGAGATTTGGGGATAGAGGTTGTGGAATCCAAATTGCACAGGGAGGAGCTTTATACTGCAGATGAAGTCTTTTTTTCCGGAACGGCTGCAGAAATAACTCCGATAACAAGCGTAGACGGCATACCTGTAAGCGATGGGAAGGTCGGGCCGATAACAAAGAAACTGGCAGCTGCATATATGAACGTAGTAACAGGCAAAGATAAGAAATATGCAAAATGGCTCACGTTTGCTTGAGCTTTTCAAAGGAGCTTCAAGCCTCTGGTAAAAACGTCTATTTCGCCGCTTTTCCATGGGCCTATGCCTAAGGCTGTCTTGCTTCCTTTCGGAACTTCCGTTAGCCCGGCGTCAGTTACAAGTGCGCATGGGACCTTTTTGAATTTAAACGCATTATACAGCTTTATTAGCGCTTCCTCATTGCTTACCTTCAGCACTATCTTTTTTTCTCCGGTTTCAAGCCACTCTTTTGCCAGCTCCGGGTCCTGCCTTTCGGCTTCAAAATAGCTCATAAGCGATGCGTGGGCTGCTTGCGCGGCTATCTTGCCCTTGCTCATCTCTAGGTCTAAGCGCACGATTATTGCCTGCTTGAGCTCCTCTTCCAATGCAACACCATTGTTTTTAATTATTCACGGCTATTTTTATATTGGTTGCTGTACATCATTATCTGCAATGCATTTGTGGCCTTGGCCAGTGGTGTTCTTGTGTCTGTATTGGTATTCCTATATTCGCTATTTATATATCCGATAATTTACATATTCCCTGCCTACGCGGCAAATGGCGCGCCGGTGCTGTTTGGTGGTGGGAAGCCCCTTGATTTCAAGGCCAAAATAAGGAATAGAAGGGTCTTTGGAGACCACAAGACAATCAGAGGAACGGTCTCAAGCTTCTTGGCAGGCATAGCTATCGGCCTTATAGAATATCCGTTCCTTCATTACATGCTCCCTGTGGCCATACTCTTGACGGTAGGGGCTAACTTCGGCGACCTGCTCGGCAGCTTTATAAAAAGGCAATTGGGAATTGGTTCAGGGCGCAGTTTTCCTGTAATGGACCAGTATGGCTTTTTTGTATTTGCTGTGATATTCGCGTATGTTTTCAAACCTGGCGTATTTCCCGCACCGCTAGGCTTTCTATTCCTAGTCGTATTGACAGGGCTGATGCACGTGCTCACAAACAGGGGCGCTTATAAACTGAAGCTTAAGGAAGTTCCATGGTAGTTGCACAGGAGCGCGCAGATAAATTAAGTATATAAACCTGAATAGCAATAACTTAATCGATGTAATTGCTTTATTGCACAAAAGCGGATACAAAATGGCTACGACAAAAGATGCGCGGAGCGCCAGGGTTCAGCAGATAATAAAGCAAACTCATAGGGTGCCTATATGGGTTTATAGGTTAAAAGACATAGTGCTCAGGATTACAGAAAACAATAACTTTGTAGACGCCCTGTTAATTGCTGCTGCTTTCCTGCTTATAGCGTATGTATTCCCGTTTTACCCGTATCTGCTGGCTTTGCTGGTTCTGGTATTCTTGTTTGCATCTACGGAATACCACCCATTCCTAGGATTTATATTTTTCATGCTAGCAATACTTCCGATCTTCATATACCAAACTCCTGCGCTGGCATGGATATTTTTGTTCATACTCAGCTTTTCGCTTGTTTATGGCTACATGCATTATAGGACGATAATTTTTACTTATATACTTATAGCGGCATCCCTGTCGCTGCTGGGCTTTATTGTGGCCATACCTGCAGCGATATTCGCAATACTCACTGTAGGATTCAAAAGAGCATCAATAATGTTCATCCTTGTGATATTGGGTGTCGCAGCATTTTCCGGCACTACCGGCTTGAACGCCGTAGGCATTACTTCGTATAATGGCGCTGCGCACTACGCAAAGATTTCCGCGGGAAACGCGAACCTGCTAACCAACCTTAAGCTCGGGCAGCTTTCGCTAGTCAATTTCGTGCCGGCTTTTTCCAAATCAATAAACCTCTTCCTCTCTTCTGCAGCAATGGGCAGCATCGACAATACGTTTGTAATATTGGTCGGGGCCATAACTTCGGAGCTTTCATACCTCATAGCGCTGCCTATTGCGATACTGGCTGCATTTGTTATAGAATATTTGGCAATAAACAGCAGGTCTAAGTACAAAGGGAGCAAGGCGAGCCTTGCCGGAATAATATTCCCAGTAGGATACGAGATAGTTGCATACTTCCAAGGCTCTGGAATAAGCCCCTTTCCGTTCATTGGATTTGCCATTGCGCCTCTCCTCCTTGTAGTGATGGAGCTATATAACGTGCACGTTGTCAAGGCTCTTGATGTTAAAAAGCAGGATACCAGGATGAAATTCGGCGAAGCGTTTGAGGATCTGCAGCAGGGCAATGTACACGAAACGTTTGATGACATAGGCAACTATGAAAATACAAAGGAGGAGCTGAAGGAAGCCGTAATTGGCCCGCTCGAGAAGCACGGCATATCAAGGGCCTATAACATAAAGCCGCTGAAGGGGCTGCTGTTTTTCGGACCGCCGGGAACCGGAAAAACGATGATGATGAGGGCATTAGCAAATGAGATACATGCTAACTTTTTCTATGTAAAGGCGACAAACCTCATATCGGCATACACAGGCGAATCAGAGAAGCTTGTGAGCAACATATTTGCAACTGCAAAAAAGAATACGCCGTGCATATTGTTTATTGATGAAATAGATTCAATTGCACAGAGCCGCGAAGGCGAAATAGATGAAACGCACAGGCATGCATTGTCGCAGCTTCTTGTAGAGCTTGACGGATTCCAGAGGCTGGACAATGTTATCGTTGTTGGTGCAACCAACGCACCAGACAAGCTTGACCCTGCAATACTGAGGCCAGGTAGGATGGACAGGGCGATATACATGCAGCTGCCAGACTTCAATGGCAGGAAGAAGATTTTTGAAATTTATTTGAAGGGCTTGCCGCTTGCAAGCGATTTGGATCTTGACAAGATTGCAGAAAGCACACCAAGGTACTCAGGAGCCGATATAAAAGCGGTATGCGAAAGCGTTGCACAGATTGTCGCACAAGAGGCTGCAAACGAACACAAGATACTTGAGATAACTATGGACGACATACTAAGTGTGATTAGGGCGACAAAGCCTTCAACGTCTCTTGCGCAGATAGAAAAGTATAATAGGTTCAAGATAGATTTCGAAAGGCGCATGGGAAACGAAACGAATGCCAAGAATGATTCTGACGAAGTAACAATGGACAAGGTGATTGGCCTAGATTCAGCTAAAAAGGCGATAGTTGAAGCCATACAGCTGCCGCTCATGCATCCTGACCTTTTGGACAAATATGACATAAAGACAATAAACGGCATGCTATTGTTCGGGCCTCCAGGAACCGGAAAGACGATGCTTATGAGGGCTGTAGCTAACGAACTGAACGGCGTCACAATGCTTGAAATAGACGCGCCGGCATTGCAGGAGGAAGGCGTTGAAAACGCTAACAAGAAGATAAAGGAGATATTCTATAGGGCTATGGAAAACAAGCCTGCAATAATATTCATAGACGAAATTGACGGGCTTGTGGTGAACAGGCAGGGGGCCAGCGAGTTAAGTGCGCAGATAACGACTGAAGTGCTTAAGGACATGGACAGCCTAAAGAAAATGAACGATGTGATTGTAGTAGGCGCAACAAACAGACCTGACGTTCTTGACCCTGCAATACTGAGGCCCGGGAGGTTCGACAAACTGGTTTTCGTTAAGCCTCCGGATGCTGATTCCAGGGCAAAAATATTCGATGAATATCTTGAAAAGGCGCCGAAGGAAAACGATATAGACACGAAGAAGCTTGCGGACATGACGCCTAACTTCACTGGCGCCGACATCGCAAATGTATGCAGAGAAGCAAAGACCATGGCACTGCATAGGGCCATAAAAAGCGGAAGCGAATCCAAGATTTCCATGAGCGACCTTCAGACAGTTATAGGCAACATGAAACCTTCAGCGCCAGACATCGTAATGAGCAGGTATCTGGCGTTTTATTCAAAATACGGCCAGCGGTAATGCATGCACATTGTTCAGTGCTTTTCGGAACTGGCATTGCCTTGCAGTTCCGGCATGCATTCTATTTCCGTCTCTTTTGTACATTCTATTACAAAATGCCTGAGATCTATGCTTATGTTGCTTATTCGTACAATAGCCTGAGTCCGGCATTTGAGAAGCTTAAGCCGTGCGCTTTGCTTTTTGTATAAGATTATCGGTATCTGCTCCTTGCGCCCGATGAACATTATTGCCTTGGGCTTTCGGTTATTGAATTTTATCCCATCAACTTCCTCGTTTATTGCGTATATGCTGTCTTCTATCGAAACGCTTCCCAAGTAAAATTTGCATATGTATTTTGCAGCAAGAGCATTATCCCTTCCCAGATCGAAAAGCCCTCTGACTGCGTCGGCATTAATTACAGGCCAGGCAAGGCTTTTGCCGTATTTATCTTCAAGCCATGCCTTGACATTTCTTGCAGCGCTTTTTGAAAGCATTCCGTCGAAATAGTCTATCGTGTCGCCCAAATCCTGCATGGTATTGATTGCGCTTTACCTAATTAAGATTTTCCCAAAAAGCGCTTTTATTACAATTCCTGCACATATCCAGTGCAGGCTTTATATCAGCTGGCTTGCTACTGCAGCAGGCAAACTGCGCTTTTTTAGTTGGATGGGCGCTGCAACACGAACCCCTAATTATTGAAAATCTTTATATACTTTCGATTTAAATGCTTTTTAATTTTTAAGGGCCCGTAACTCAGTTTGGCCAGAGTGGGAGGCTTTTAACCTCTAAGTCGTGGGTCCAAATCCCACCGGGCCCGCCTTTTCTCGGAGAATGCAGAAAGGTGTAAGAATATGGATTGCAATTTATTTCTGTGGTTTTATGGATGGCAAAAAATTCAAATTCAGCGAGACTGCATTGGTCATCATTGATCTTCAGAAAGGTATTGCTGCGTCCGGGGCGGAGACCAAGCCCAATAAAACATCAACAGTGATTGCAAATGCAGCAAGGCTTGCAGCAAAGTTCAGGGAGCAAAAGGCACCTGTGTTCTTGGTGCATGTATCTTCTATAGACGGCAAGGACATGCTTAACCCTGTTGTAGACAATACTCCTAATTGGGGTGGGGCAAGGCCTGCGGACTGGGACGCATTTGTACCTGAGCTTAATGCACAGAGGAACGACATAATAATAACGAAAAGGCATTGGGGCGCATTTCACGGGACAGAACTTGACCTGCAGCTACGCAGAAGGGGAATCAGGAACATAGTGCTCTGTGGCATAGCCACCAACATGGGAGTTGAGTCGACAGCAAGGGAGGCGTACCAATATGGGTATAACCAGATATTTGCTGAAGACGCAATGGGCGCAATGAGCAATGAAGAGCACGACGCTACAGTAAAAAACATATTTCCAAGGATTGGGCTTGTAAGGAAGACGAACGAAGCGTTGGCTATGCTTTCCTGAATGCAGCAGCGCAGGCGTGCGCTTGAAAGCTGAAAGAACATGAGCGCCGGGGGTGGGAATCGAACCCACGAAGGCTTATTCGGCCAAACAGCTTAGCAGGCTGCCGCCCTTTAGAGTGTTTTAACATACCTCTAGGCGACCCCGGCACGAGTATTTTTTATCAACGCACTAATTTAAATATAGTGGCGGAAGCCGGCCCTGCCATTTGGCCTTTTGCTGCGTTTGCCATACTTTGACTCAGCCCTGTATCCTTGGAGCGTAGCTTAATTGCACGCTAATCGCAGTATGCTTAAGGTTGCTCCTTCCGGCCTGGCCTGGTTCACATACCAAGCTACCGCCGAGGGCATGACCTCATAGTTTCCGCATGGGCGCAACAAAAAGCCGAACGACTCAACCGGCATTGGCTCGCCTGAAAGGGATTTGCGAACGGGAAACCCTTAGCTTCCCCGCCTATCCGCCAAAAGTATATTTGATAAAGACTTATAAATAGGTTTGTTGATTATTATCAATTGACCTCTGCGCAATACTGCAAGGCGTGCCATACAATATATTAAATATTTTTTATACGTTATTATCTATGGCTTCTTAGAGATATTGGTGATTTAATAAACGACGAAGAATACGAAAGATTGCTTGACAGGGCCCTGTCAAAATTGCCTGTTCTTGAAACTGAAAAGTCGGATTTCGTGATACCGAAAGTAGACTCAATAGTACAGGGAAACAAAACGATAATCAGGAATATAGGGGCAATTGCCGACAAGGCTCGCAGAAATGTCCAGGATATAGCCAGGTACATAAGCAAGGAGTTCGGAGTTCCGGTTGGAATGGAAGAACAGAGGCTAGTAATCACAGGCAGGTTTTCAGCTGACGACCTTGACAAACGCATAGCTAGATACTTTGAGATTTATGTGATTTGCAGGGAGTGCCATAAACCGGATACGCATCTGGAAAATGCCGGCAGGGGCATGTTTTATATCGTATGCGAGGCTTGTGGAGCGCGATACGGGGTAAAAAGTTACTGAGATGCATAGAATGGGAAGAAATGACGGAAGAATGCATGACAGCAGGCGCGGGGCGCCAGTAACACATTCTACGAAGCTGCCTTCCGATGGCGAGGTCGTTGGGAAGGTGACAAAGCTTGTTGGCGCAACCAGATTCGTAGTTGACTGCAGCGACGGCAATCAGCGCATTTGCATAATACCAGGAAGGCTAAGGAGGATGTTCTGGATAAAGGAAAACGATGTTGTACTTGTAAAACCGTGGATAGTCCAGACGAACGAAAGGGGAGACATAATATGGCGATACAGCCTTATGGACATAGGAAGGCTTAAGGAGAAGGGCTATATAAATTAATAGTTAATGCTTGTGCAGTGTTTAATTGGGGGGTCAGATGCAGACACTTAATGACCTGATGAAGGAATCAAAGATATTTGCAAAGCGCGAAGTCCTTTCGCCCCATTATACCCCTGAAAAACTTGTGTTCAGGGAGAGAGAGATAAACAGCATAGAAAGGGCAATAGCCCCTGCGCTCAAGGGCGAAAGGGGAAGAAACCTGTTTATTTATGGCCGCACAGGGACCGGAAAAACCACCTGCACAAAGTATGTCATAAACGAGATAAAAGAGATTCCAAACACAAAGGCCAAAGTGTCATACATAAACTGCAGGCTATACAATACGAGATTCAGGGTATTCAACAAGATAATAGCAGACCACATGCCAAACTATGCACGCAGGGGCTACGGGACCGTAGACCTGTACGAAAAGCTTACCAATTGGATAGAAGAGGACAACAAGATATTGATGCTTGCGCTCGATGAGATAGATATGATAAAGGATCTTGATGATCTGGTCTACACAATGACGCGAATAAACAGCGACATAAGGTATGGGGGCGTTGCACTCATAGGCATATCGAACAAGGTTTCTTTCAAGGAGGAGCTTGACCCAAGAAGTCTTTCGGCGCTATACGAAAGCGAGCTTGTGTTCCCGCCATATTATTCGGACGAGATATATGCAATAATAAAGGATAGGGCTGCTGCGGGCTTTAAACGGGGTGTTATCAGCGACGACATACTTCATTTTATTGCGGCTGCAGCCGCAAAGGAGGGCGGAGATGCAAGGCTGTCGCTCAAAGTCCTCTCGAAGTGCGGCGAACTTGCTGAAGAAAGCAACGCAGATAAGATAACCATGGAAGAAGCTGAGAAGGCAGCGAAGATAGCAGAGAGCGAGATCGTTTATGAGTCAATTTCATTCCTGCCTGAGCACCAGAAGCTTGTGCTTTATTCCATTGTTCTTCTTGCGCAAAGCGGCGGTTCCTATAAAAAGCTTACAGACGGGATAGACACCTACCTGTTCAGCGGGGAAGTCTACAACCGCTATAAATCAATAGCCGAAAGCCTAAAAAAGGCCCCGAAGAGCGAGAGATGGTACAGGAACTACATATCAGAGCTTGAAACCCAGGGCCTGATCGCATCGTTTGACTCCGGCAGAGGCATACGGGGGCATACGAAATTGATCAAGCTGTTATATCCGACACAGAAGACACGCAGCATACTTGAGAAGGACATCTTCGGGCTTGAGCCTGACGGTGCTGCGGCTGCCGGGCAAACTTAGATATTTATGATGCAGTTTTTTGACGCAGTGAAATTTAATCCTGGACAGCATAGTGGACTCGACGCAAAGCTCGGATTCGGCCGCATATACGTTGGCGGATCTGATTTTAGGCTTGTGGGAGCGCAGCCAGGACAGGCAAAAGGCGCAGTAATTGAATTCAAAGGCAATGAAAACGCAGCTGCATGCATTAGGAACGGTGCAAAGGCCATAATTCCAGCAGAACCGGACATGTGGATTAAGCATAAGTTTGAGTTCGGATTGCTTAGGGAGTTCGACTGCGCTATCCTCATAGCAGCAAGCGTGCTGGAGAATGCAAATGGTTTCTACAGGCCTAAAGTCTTGTACAGCATATCCAAAATAATTAAGGCGGCACGGGCTTCAAAGGCAGACATAGGGCTCATAAGCCTAGCGTCAAGGCCTGAAGAGCTGCTTTCAAGCATGCAGCTCCTTGAGATCGGGATGCTTGTAGGGCTGAGCGAGCTCGAGGCAAAGACTGCATTGTCAAAGGTCAACCGTAAAGCGCTGGTGTAAAAATGATATCAGAAAAGCACAGGTACCTGCTTGTCGAATCCACTGCACAGATTTCAGGAAGCAGCTACGATTTTGAGAAGAAGCTTAAAAAGGCCATAATTGCAGTAGTTGGGCAGCTTGAATATGCTGAGGTAAACCCAAGGCTGCTGAACATAGTTGATGACAGGCATTTCGTAGTCAAATGCAATCTCAAAGGCTACAAAAGGCTTATCGTCGCCTTGGCGCTGATAAAGGACATGGAAGGATTGAGCTTCGGGCTTTACACGCTGAAAAGTTCCGGGACTTTGAGGGCGCTCCTAAAGGGATTTGGCACTGGAATGGCTTCTGGCTAGAATATCTCCCCTGCCACGCTGGTTATTCCGCCTTCCATGTTAAAGCTTTCAATGCCGTGCTTGTTCTTTAGGTGGTTTACGATGAATGCAGATGTGTTGCCGTGGTAGCATACGAATACGTGCCCTTCCAGCTTCCTTGCCTTATCAGCTTCCATTGTCAATATTTCCATTGGATCCAGCGAAATCATGCTCGACTCTTCAACCCCTATAAGCCTGCATATGTAATCCGCAGGCTCGCTGCCGAGCCATATGAATTTTACGCCCTCAGCGCCAACAAGCTCTTTCGCTTTTTCAAAACTTATGTCGCCCATCTAAACACCGCTGCATTGTTTTGGCACAGATAGCTCTAAAAACTTATTACACCAAATATATGTAAAGTTGAATGTGCCAACAAGTTTAAATACCATATTTTGCGCACAGGCCGTGTAGTTTTGTTTATTTTTCTAACCAACATATTTAAAATCAAGTAAAATAGAATAAAAGCAGTTTGCTTTATAGATATGGTGAAAATATGTACCCAAATATACAGGCATATGATAGAGGAGTGATGTTCAGTCCGGATGGCAGACTATTCCAAGTTGAATATGCAAAAGAAGCAGTTAGAAAGGGCGCAACTTCCATAGGGATGGTTGTTGCTGAAGGAGTAGTTTTTGTGGCACACAAGAACATAGTAGAGCCGCTGATAATACCAAGCACAGTGCAAAAAATATTCAAAGTTGACTCTTTTATAGGCACGACGTACAGCGGGCTTGTGGCAGACGGACTGCACGTAGTCAACATGATGCGCTCGAAAACGCAGACGCACAGGATGGTTTATGATGAAACAGAATCTGTAGAAACGATCTCCAGGGAGATATCAGAAGAAATGCAGATGGCAACGCAGTATGGCGGGCTGAGGCCTTATGCGGTTTCTTTGCTCGTAGGCGGGATCGACACCGAAAACAGACTTTTTGAAGTGGAGCCCGGAGCCTCATTTTCAGGATACAAAGCGGATGCAATAGGGGCAGGGAAAAAGGTAGCAGAAGAGATCCTTATTAAAGAATACAACGAAAACATGAAGATGAATGACGCAATAGCATTAGGCGTGCGAATACTGCAAAAGATAAATGAGAAGAAGCTGTCCCCTGATAACGTTGACGTTTCCGTGATAACAAGGGCAAAGGGGTACGTTCCTTTGACAGGCAAGGAAATAAGCTCTTTTGTATGACATGCAAGTGGTTAATTGGCAGCGAAAACGGTTATAGCCAAATACGCGGTCGGCAAGGACGATTTTGAGATACTTGTCGACGCAGATATGGCATACGAATACATAACCGGCAAGAGAAAGGACCCTATGAGTGTTCTTGAAGCTGAGGAGATATTTAAGGACGCAAAAAAAGGCGAGAGGCAGTCGGAGGAAAAGGTGAAAAAGGCGTTCGGAACTTCTGATTTGGCTGCTGTAGTAGATATAATACTTAAGAAGGGAGATGTGCCAATAACTACCGAGCAGAGGGCGCGCATGACTGAAGAGAAAAGGAAACAGATAATAGACATAATAGCGCGCAATTCCATAGACCCAAGGACAAAAGCACCCACGCCTGCCCTGAGGGTTGAAAACGCCATGCGCGAAGCCAAGGTGTCTATAGACCCGTTCAAGAGCGCAAACGAGCAGGTTGAGGCCATAGTGAAGAAGATAAGCATGATACTGCCCATCAAGTTCACAAACATAACCATAGAGGTTATCATACCTGCTGATGCGGCGAACAGATGCTATGGAATACTAAAGCAGTTCGGCACCAGGTCCGAGGACTGGCTTGGCGACGGCTCGCTCAAGGCGGTTGTGGAATTCCCTGCAGGAATGCAGAATGAATTCTACGAAAGGATAAACAATGCGACGCAAGGAAGGGCGGTGACAAAGATTATAAGCTGATTTAATGAGACGTTTAGTAACCCCTGGCGAAAGCGTGCCCAGGGAGACAAGGAAAAACGATTATGTTTATTATGATAACGAAAGTCCGTATTCTACGATCCTCGGCTTTTATGACGATGACAAAAATGAGGTGATACCGCTTGAGGGCACCTGGAAGCCGAGAATAGGCGATAGCGTAATAGGGATAGTTTCAGGGATAAGCAAGACCGAATTGTACACTATTAATCTTACCGACTTTGTAAGAGGCATTATAGCTCCGACGCGCTTCGAAAGCCAGAGATTCGCCATGGGCGATGTAATCGAAGCTACTGTAGAAGATGTTGAAAGGAAGCGCATAGCTGTTTTGTCACGGCCCAGGAAGCTCGCAAACGGCAGGCTCGTATCTGTAAAACCAGTAAGGATCCCAAGGATAATAGGAAGGAACGATACGATGATTGAGCAGATATCCAGGTTCACCAACACGATGGTGCGTGTGGGTCGCAACGGCATCATATGGCTAAGCGGGGGCAACATAGGCGTAGCCATAGAGATGATCAAGCTTGTAGAAAAAGAGGCGCATACCCACGGGCTTACTGAAAGGATAAGGCGTGAATTGGAGAGCAGGAAATCCGCTGATGGGCATTTATAAAAAGTTTATTATATTATTGCACAAGAATAGAATATTGTTAATCGAATATCGCTAAGTCTGCCTCATTTGCAGGCGCTTGCTGATTAAATAAGGAATTAGGTTTTTGATGTAAGTGATTTTATGGCTTCTTCGTTGAACAAACCAGAGCTTATAGTGAACGGAAAAAGGCTTGACGGGAGGGACTTTGACGAGCTCCGCGAGCTGAGGATAGAGGCTAACGTGCTGAAGAATGCAGAGGGTTCGGCATACCTTGAATGGGGCAATAACCGTGTGCTCGCAGCAGTATACGGTCCAAAGGAGGCGATGCCCAAGCACATGGCCGACCCGACAAAAGCAATAATAAAATGCAGGTATTCCATGGCTCCGTTCTCGTCACTGGAAGAGCACAGCAGGAGCGGTCCGAACAGGAGGGCGATAGAGATATCGAAGGTTACGAAGGAGGTGTTCGAGAACGTTATAATGCTGAATGACTTCCCGGGAAGTGAAATAGACATATTTATAGAGATACTGCAGAGCGACGGTGGCACCAGGGCCGCAGGCATCACTGCCGCTTCGGTCGCATTGGCAAATGCTGGAATAAAGATGCGGGACCTTGTATATGCTGTCAGCGCAGGCAGGATAGGCGAGCACGTGGTGCTTGATGTCAACATGATAGAGGACAACTATTCAGATGCAGACATGCCAATGGCCATAGGTCCGAGAAACAACGACGTGCTGCTGCTGCAGATGGACGGCGGGCTGACAAAGGAGGAATTTAACAAGGCAGTTGCAATGATATTGAAAGCAGGGGAAAAGATTTCAAGCGTGCAGAGGGACGCGCTGAAGAAAATATACGTAGAGGAATGATTTTATGGGAGCATTAAGCCTTATAAAAAGCGAATACATCAAGGATATCCTAGACAAGGGCGAGCGCACTGACGGCAGGGGATTTTTCGATTTCAGGAATGTCAAGATAGTGCCAGGAATAATAGACCATGCAGAGGGCTCTGCCCAGGTGGACCTCGGCAATACGAGGGTGCTTGCAGGGTCTAAGATAGTTGTGGACGATGTGCATTCTGATACGCCCGACCAGGGCAATATAGTGGTTTCCGCAGAGCTGCTGCCGCTCGCGGCCGCAGAGTACGAAGCAGGGCCGCCGAGCCCCGAAGCCATAGAGCTGGCAAGGGTGGTTGACAGAGGCATACGCGCGGGCAATTGCATAAGCCTAGAAAAGCTTTTCATAGGCGAAGGCAAGGCCTGGACAGTCTATGTTGACGTTTACGTACTGAATTACGACGGCAACCTATTCGACGCGAGCAGCATTGCTGCGATGGCGGCCATAGCAAACTCCAGGCTGCCGTCATACAACGATGGCAATCCTGATTACAAAAACAGAAGCAATGGGATCGAGATAGAAAACGTTGTGACCTCTACAACCTTTGCAAAAATAGGCAAAAATATCGTGATAGACCCGAATGCTGAGGAAGAATCAGCAATGGATGCCAGGATAACGATAACGACCGATGGCAAGCTCGTCAGGGCAATGCAAAAGGGCCTGAGCGGAAGCTTCAGCATTGACGAAGTGAGCAAGCTTATAGATGTTTCTTTTGAAAAGCATAAGGAACTTAGGGGCATCATAGAAAAGACAAAGAGGTGATTTGCATGGCAAGCCCGAATATAAGATATGGAGCGCGCATCAGAAAAAGGCAGCGAGCCATAAAGAGCGAAAAGATAGCAAAGTACAAATGCGAACGGTGCGGCGCTATAGCTGTAAAGAGGATAAGCACTAGCATATGGGAGTGCAGGCACTGCAAGACTGTTTATGCAGG
The DNA here is from genome assembly GCA_023485295.1 of Candidatus Marsarchaeota archaeon. Lineage (NCBI taxonomy): Archaea > Thermoproteati > Thermoproteota > Candidatus Martarchaeota archaeon. The sequence goes on from JAMCZQ010000006.1 coordinate 28,930, forward strand.
CGGGGCGTATACAATGACTACGGCAGCAGGAGAGGTCGCAAAGCGCCAGATAGATGCATTGGCCAAAAGCTAAGGTAATTTTATGGTAAAGATAAGCTACTCGCCAATAAGCGAGCTGGTTGTTCATGAAGTCGTAAAGGTAGGGCTGGACGACCTTATGAGGGAAAGGATCACCCCTGCAGGCACTATGCCGCTTTACTGGTGCAACGGCGTAATATTCAGCTTCTCCTCAGTTCCACTGAACGAAAAGGTCATGGACGACTACATGCAGGGAAGAATACACTGGATGGAAGTGCATTTCGCAGAAATGGATAAATATATGGAAGTGGTAGAATTAAACGATGAGCATTATAACGGAGCCATGAAAGTGAGGGTTATAGACACCAGCAGGTCCCCGTTGCACATAGAATTTGTAAAGTGGCTTAAGAAGAATGGCAAGCCTAGCGCTTCTAAAAATGCTTGAAAAAGGTGTGTATAAATGAGTTATGTTTGCGTAAACTGCGGAAAGGAAATAGATAAGCTTGAGAGTTTCATAAGATGCCCATACTGCGGAGGCAGGAGGCTCGTAAAGAAGAGGCCAAACGTGCCGCGCGAAATAAGCACAGACTGATCGCCTTCTAGCGCGTTGCAGGAGCAGGCTTTTCCAAAGAGCTTACTATTATGGTTTCTGAAACGTTTTTGACGCGCTCATAGTTTATGCTGTTTTTCTTAAGCATCTGCGCAGTGTTTTCGCTTTTTATCAGGTTGTCGATTTTTGTAGTAAGCAGGCTTGCAACCACGCCTTTCTCAAAATCCAATATTATGTCCTCTACGCCGCCAAGGCGCTTGCCGTCATTGCTTATTATCTGCTTTCCGTAAAGTTCTGATACCAATACCATTTACACGCACCGTCATCTTATGCTAGGGATATGCTTGGAAGCGTATATCCTTACTATATAGGCTTTAATCTCATTTATAAACTTTTGCTCGTCTTTTTCCATTTCGCTTAGCTCGTCGGCTTCAAAAAGCTCTTTTTTTGTCTTTGCAAGCCTGCTTAAATACTCGTCAGTCAGATAGTAGGATTTTTTGCCGCACGACCTGCATACGTATATTGGCATAACTGGTATCTTTGACGCGTCAGATACAAGCTCTGCATACCTCTGCAAGCCGTAAGAGTTGCATGACGGGCATGCACGCGCAAAGGCGATATCCTCATAGACGCTTTCCTTCGGCTCTATGCCATTTTCGCTGAGATACGCTTCGACTGCCTCTTTTATCCCATGCCCCCCTATATTTAGCAGGTGCTGATCCACTATTGCACCGTCTCCATTGAAAAATGTCTGCAGAAGCCTTGAGCCTGCTTTGGGCTCCCATAGCACTGTTACTGCGCTATCCCCGTCTCCGTAATGGAGCTTTATCTTGTGTTGCGGACTTTCAGATATCTCTCCTGAAACCATTCAATCTCCAGATTTCAGCCTGTATGACTCTATGTCGTCAGATATTACCCTTTTCCTGTTGTTGGACTTGGCATTTAGCACTGCGTGCTTTGCGACCTTTGACATCTTTTCCTCGAGCGCCTGTGCCATCTTTTCGGCGGCGGCATCGTCCATGTTCATGCCAAATTTTGTCTTAACGAACCGCTTCACCATGCTCTTTGATATTCGCAAGGAATCACTTCAGCACTCAAGATCAACATCATAGCAATTGCTCAGCGCGCTTGAATCATCATTTAGCTTTATTTGCGCATTAATATATAAAAATATACCTCAGCAACGCATATTTTTCCAATAAAAGAGTTTTATCTTTATACAAACTACATATAAAAACATTTTAATATATTAAACAATGAAATTAATAACTAGCTTATTAATGCTTGGTGAACATATGGAAGTAAAAGATGTAAATTCGGCTAATTTCGAAGAAGAAGTGCTAAAGTCCAAAAAGCCAGTTGTAGTTGATGTATGGGCTGAATGGTGCGGGCCGTGCAGGATATACTCCCCGATAGTAGAGGAGGCTGCAAAGGACTTTGGCGAAAAGGTGAAGTTCGTCAAGGTTGATGCAGATGCAAATGAGGATATAGCTGCAAAATACGGCATAATGAGCATACCGACAACCCTGCTTATAGTCAACGGCAAGCTCAAGGCGCAGAATGTCGGTGCAGTGCCTAAGGAGGTACTTAAGAAATGGATAGACCAGAACCTCTGAGCTATCCAGACTAGCGCTGCACATAACTTTTTTATTTTGTTGTATCTCTAATTCTGCTAGAGCCTGTACTTGCCCATTTAAGTGATTTTGTGGCTGACATACCATTCCCGAGAGGAGTAAGAGACTTTATGCCTAACGAGGCAATATTCAGGAATCGGTTAATAGAGCGCATAGAAGGCGTATACAGGGGCTTCGGCTTCCTGCCCATATACACGCCTGCCATCGAAGCGCTTGCAGTATTGAGGGCAAAAGACGTCATAGGCGAAGAGAACAAGCTTATATTTGAACTGAAGGACCAGGAGGGCGGCTTGCGCTACGACCACACGGTAGGGCTTGCGAGATACATAAGCATGCACAGCAGCATGCCGCTGCCGTTCAAGAGATATGCCATAGGGCCGGTGTGGAGGATGGACGAGCCACAGCGACTTCGCTATAGGGAATTCTCCCAGGCTGACGTTGACATACTTGGCGGCGACCCTTACAAGGCAAATGCAGAAATTATCGGGGCTGTTGGAAAGGCGATGGACGCTATCGGCCTCAACTACAGGATAAGGCTAAACAGCAGGCTTGCCGTAGACAGATTCCTTGAAGGCATTGGGATCAAGAAAGGCCTGGAAAAAGCGATTATGCGCGCAATAGACAAACGCGACAAGATAGGGCTCGAAGGCGTTGAGAAAGAGCTTGAGGAGGCTGGGCTTGCCAGGGCTGCAATTGAAAAGATTCTGGAATTCATAAGCTTCAAAGGCAGCAATAAGGAAAAGCTTGATTTCCTTGAGCACCATTCCGGTAGCAAGGAAGCCGTTGAGGAAATCGAGGAGACATTGAGGCTCGCGGAAGTGTACAAGATAAAGGGCGCCATATCAATAGACTTCTCTGTTGTAAGGGGAATCGACTATTATACAGGAATGGTGATGGAGACCGTAGACAGTAATAATCCTAATGACTTGACTTCGCTTTGCTCTGGGGGCAGATACGACAATCTTGTATCGACTTTTGGCAGTGCAAAACTGCCAGGCGTTGGTGCCTCAATAGGAGTAGACCGCGTTATGGATGCCTTAGGGTTTAGGGAAAGCAAGCAGAAAAGCTATGCAGAGGTTTTCGTGGCGTTTATAAAGGACAAGAATTACGGCTACGCCCTGAAAGTTGCAAACTACATGCGCGATAAAGGGATTGCTGTGGACTTGAACATAGCGGCAAGGAATATATCAAACCAGCTGTCATACGCATCGTCGCTGTCTATTCCGTATGCTGCAATAATAGGTGACGACGAGGAGCGCAATAATATTTTAAAGCTAAGGGACATGGGCACCGGGGCTGAAAAGAAGCTCACTATGGAAGATGCGTGCAAGGAGATAATTGGAGCAGTAGGCTAAGATAAGCCAGTGCGTTGTGGGCAATGCCCAAAAGCTAAGCTCTTTAATCTTTTAAGTCTAACTATTACCTGCAATCAAATCAGTTATAGGGATATTTATGGGAAAATCGGATCTTGACAAGGTCACTGACGAGAAAATCGCAAAAGGCGGGGTGCTTGTAAAGCTTTACTTTGACATGCAGCATAAGGACAAGGACAAGCTGCAGCCGCTGATGGCAGACCTGATAAATGAGAGACTGATGAAGGAAAAGGGAATCGTATACTGCTATGGAAGCATAGAGGAGCCAATAGAAAAGGATGGCCTTTTCATAACAAGCGCAATTATAACCGTGCTGTTTGACAGCTTCATGCCGCTTATAGGCGTTGCATTCAATTACGCTCCTGCAGGGCTTGAGATACTCAGGCCTGAGAAGGAAATGCGGTTCACCACAGCAGAATTGCAGAGCATGATACTGGAGCTTTCACAGATCTCAGTGACATACTCCAAGTACATATTGGAGCATGTGCTGAAACCAGATGAGGTAGAAGCCATAGGGAAGACGCTTGATGTGCGCTCTGAGATAGGCAAGAAATTCATTGGCAAGCAGCAGGATGACAAAGCCGCATGAGCGGCACAGCGTTATTGCATTGCGGCCTTTCGCCCTGCAATAGAGTAATGCGATTCCATTTCCCTGGCAAGGCGCAATAATGCATTGCTTGAATCGCTGCTCGACATGTCTGAAGACTGCACTATCTCGCGCATGGAGCTTATGACGCTGTCGTATTCCTTTAAGTTTATCTCGTATGGTATGCCGTCTTTTCCCCCGACATTGTATGCGTATAGTATCGGGTCCCTGTAGTATACCTCCTCTTCGTACAAAAGCGTTGATATAAGCGCAAGCGACCTGAGGGTTTTCCTTCCAATGCCCTTTATGCCAAGAAGCTCCTCATAGTTCTGCGGCTGGAGCCCGTTGGCATACTCTAGCAATGCCCTGCCGCGTTTTGTAAGGTCTATGCCTTGCAGGATCTCATGCCTTTTAGGAAGCTTGAATGTCAAGGGGCTGAAATTAAGCACCTTCCTTATGTCTGTGTTTACTGCCTCGACGCTTAGTTTTTTAACAGGCTCGTTTTTGTGAAATGTCAGGTCCAATGAATTTTTCTTGAAATCCGCCACTATGGCGTTGTTCGGCTCGTTTGTCATGTCGTCACTGCTTACGGAATCAAGGCTTGCCTGAAAGCGTATGGCATTCTGCGAAGCACCGTGCATGGCCTGCTGTATAACGCACCAGGCTCCGCCTTTGGAGAAGATGAATGCATGATGGTAAATGCTTACATCATCATATACGAGCGCGGCGTCAGTTTTTGCAAGCATTCTGCTGTAGTTGGAGTACTCGCCGATTTTTGATTGGGAGGAAAAATATTCTAGGCCCTCTGCTATCTGCGCGGGCGTAGATGTGCCCTGCTTGCCTTTGCCGCCTGCGATGAAAATGTTGGAGTTGTAGTTGAGCGCCTCTTTCAAAGCCCCGACAGTCACTGTTGTAGTGCCGCTGCTGTGCCAGTCATATCCGATTGCACATGCAAGCGCCTGGAACCAATAGGGATTGGAAAGTCTGTTTATCAGCTCTCGCTCGCCATACATGCTTATTATCGAATCGCTTATCAATTTTGCAAGCTTCACCATCCTTGGGAAAAGCCATTTCGGGGCTCTTCCATTGTGAAGCGGCAATATGCTTATGCTCTGCATTAGCGTATCATGTGCTGGTATTCAAAGTGATGTTAAGAAGAATGCCTGGCGTCTCGATAGGGGTATTGGAGAGATAAAAGTCCGATACTGCTATGAAATTCTGGTGCTTTAGGGTATCAGCAACTACCCTGACAGACACTGGCTGCCCAGGTATTGTAAGCAATGGTATGCTGGCGTTCCTGAATGTATACGGTGCCGTAGAGCCAAAGTTAGAGATATTGTAAGTGTTGTAATGCGCTATGGCATAAGGCACGCCGTTGTGAAGCACCTCCACATAGAGCCCAGCGTTGTCAGGGCTTATTATCTTGAAATTCAGGAATGGCTCATTGACATAGAACTGGCTTGATGTGAGGTTGCCTGGGGAAACGCTTATGCCGCAATTGTACGTCGTGGCTATGAAGTTGGCAGATGCGCCTGTCCATGGGCTTGTAAGATAGCAGCCTTCCTGGTCAGCCTTTGTTATATTGAGCGGTGCGCTGCCGAAGCCTGTGCCTGTCCTTGTCCATCCTGAGTATTCGCCTGTGCCGAAGTTGCCGTTATAAACTGTTGGATAGATGAAACCCGAAGGAACCGTAGTTGTGCTATTCAGCTTTAATATTGAATATTGGTTGGAGCATGTGCCTCCGGGAACGCCTGTAGAAAGGCTCACGTTGTACATGTTGCCTGCCACGAAAGTATAGTTCTCCAAGAAGGTTATGCAGCTGTAGCTGAAGTTGCTGTTTACGGCTATGGAATTTGCGCTTACGTCTTTTATGCGTACTTGGCCGCTCTTCTTAGAGCCGCTTGCGACCCATATGCCAAGAGTAGTATTGCTCGATACGTCGCAGTATTCCGAAACTATAGAATTGCTAGAGTCATTGAATATTGCAAGGTTAGAGCAGCTGCTGAAATATTCTATTGTAGACTTTGTGGTTGTTGTAGATGTGTTCTTTGAAACATTTCTTGGGCTTACTGTTGTAGTGGCGTGTACAGGCAGTATGCTCTTTGGCACGCGCAGACCGGTAGCCAAGTACCAAATAAGTATTATTACAACTATCAGTATGATATAGCCTATGATTGCTTTTTTCATGACATCAGGCCTTGCGCCACTACCAAGGTGCTTACATATAGCTTATGACAGAATATATTTAAAATATGATGACTAATAATAGGTATTGCTGTGTCTGATCGCAGCCATACAATTTTTAAGGTGAAATTTTGGGAAGCATACCTAGGAAATGGAAAAAGAAAGGAAGAATGCGCTGGAAATGGAAAAAGAAAAGAAGGAAACGCTTGAAAAGAGCCCAGAAAAGGCGTGTAGGAGAGCTCTGAGCAGGAGCATTAATGCAATGCAGGGGTTTCCCTGCATTTTACTTATTTTATTATTTTGCTATTCTGTCTAGCAGCGGGTATGTTTCGAATAGGTTTTCCTGCTCGAGCTGCTGATACAGCATGTATATTATTCCGACGGTAAGCAGTATCCCTATGCCTGTGCCTATCGCACCGGTAAGGTTGGCTACTGCCGCAAGAAGCCCGACAAAAATGCTGCCCATCACGGTTATTGTCGGTATGTATTTGTTAAGCACATTCTCCACGATTCTTGGGTCCCTTCTGAAGCCAGGTATCTGCCAGCCCATGCTGCCGAGCTGCTCTGCCATGTTTTTCGGGCTCTGACCTGTCATTTCGACCCAAAACTTGCCAAATACAACACATAAGGCTACGAAAACGAGTATGTATATGATCATGTGTATCCATTCCGGAACAAGTACGAAGCCACCCCATGGCATGAATAGCTGCGTGGTATGCGTTGCAAGATATGTGAAGTAGGTGGCATAATTGCCTATCCCGTAAGGCGCGGCGTACGGAAGCGGAAAGTCAGGCGATATCAGGTATAGCAGTCCGCCATTCAGGGTTACGGTGCCTCCGACATTCTGGTATAGGCCAATGAACTTTGCTATGTTCCCTATCGAGCCGCCGACGTTGTAGAGCAATGGCTTGAACCATACGCTTAGGCTTTCCTCCAAAGCCGTAGCAAGTATTACAGGCAGCACGCTGACATACAGGAAAGGTATTGGAAGCCTTCCTCCGACTCCCCTAAGCTGCTCGAAGCTCAAAGGCAGTTCGATCTTCATCCCGTACGCGTATATGCTTATCAGGAATATTATTATGGCAAAAAACAGCGGGCCGAATGCCATAATTGCATTTGAAAGCGCTGCGGCGCCGCCAGCTTGTATGGCGCTTATCGCTTCCGGTATCAGTATCTTTATAGTTCCCGCAACTATTGCGAATGAAACGCCTGATGCTATAAACATGTTTATTCCTGAGGTTATTCCGTATTTCGTCATAGTCTCGTCAAGGAATATTATGATTATTGCGCCTATTGCAAGCTGCAATATGACTATGCCTATCTGTGCGCTGCTTATCACAGGCACGTAGCCGCTTATGACGAATACTGCGGATTCTATTACGGCGATGCTTATTGCAGCGAGCTTCTGCAAGGCCTGGAAGCGCGACTTTTGGGCCATGTCGTTCATGTCCATTTTCAGGATGCCAGAGCCGCTAAGGAGCTGCAGTATTATGCTTGACAGCACTATCGGGCCTATTCCGACAGTTATAAGGCTGCCGATTTTTGCCGCGAATATTATGCTTATAAGCTGCAGCACCGGCTCTGATACCGCGCTTGGGTTTACGCCTATTGCATATGCATTGTACAGCAGGAAGTATATGGCTATTATGCCTCCTGTCCAGTACATCTTCTCCCTTAGGGAGAGCGGCCTCTTCGGGCCTTTTATAGATGGTATGTAAGGGGCGATCTTGTCCATGAATTCTAGGGCCATCAAGCATCAACTGTTTGCAATATTCACACTCGGTACAAATAAACTTTACAAGCCATACCTATTTATTGTTAGACTTTTAAACTTTTGCTTAAATTAAGGCTGAGCGAGTATGCCAGGCCTGATTCCGAAAGCTCGCGCCTTATGGCGCAATGCCCGCCAAGCAGGCCTTCTATGAATGATTTTACGCTGTTTATATAACTGCTTGTTGAATTCCATGCAGCAAACTCGATCTTTATGCTGCTGCCCTTGACGTATACGTTTTCCGAAGCCACGAACCTTTTTATCAGGTTAGCAAGCCATTTTGGGTTTTGGTAAGCCTGTGGGTCGTTGCTCAGCTTTTTGAAGAATTGCCTGCCGAGTTCTGCGACCTTTTTATATTCTTCCTGGCTCATGTGCTGGGGAATTATTATGCTGTTGTATAAGCTTGAAAACTTAAGGGCATCTGATGATGCATGCTGATTTGAGGCGCTTGCGAATCTTGCAGCAGCTGACTGCCAGCCATTATATGCATTTGGCTGCCTTCCACTAACGAACCTGCATGTTTCCCCGCCATTGTACACGCACTCTTCTTCGTGCATTGGCATGTACGCGCCTTTGGCCGCGCTGAAAAAGCCGGTCATTAGCCCTGCTTCAAAAATGTGCATCGGCATGCCGATGTAGAGCTGATGGCCGAAATCCATGTATATTTGCGGCCCGTTAGGCTCAAATGCATTATATTTTACGTTGTAGCCTGCCTTTTCCAAAAATTCAACAAGCTTTGGTATTGAATCTTCATACCATTTTGGCCTTTCATTGCCGAATATTGAAGCATAGACTATTTTACCAGCGGCCATGCCGTCCCGGTATGTCTCTTCAGGGCCTTCTGAAATGCTTGATATGATTTTTGTAAGTATTATGCTGTCTTCGCTTGTGGTATTGGCGCTTCCAGAAAGTATAATGCTTTTTATTATGGCGTCCTTTGGTGAAAAATAGTTTATTGCTTTTGGTATGGACTTTAGTATGCTTTGCTTGCTGGGATTTTTGCGGGTGCGCTTTGGCTGTACTTTGGATTTCATACGCTTTGGCGCTGCTTTATCTGTTTTGTGGCTTGTTTTTCGCGCTGCGGATTTGATCCTCTTCCTGCGCGATTTGCCAGCGCCTGCGCTTTTCACAACTGCACGCTCTGGTTTTGCGTGCCTTCTTTGACGCGGTGCGCTTTTCTTTTTCATCTTGGAAATCACTTTTTGCGTTTACTGCGTGTGCTTTTTGGCTTCATAAAGCACTGCCTGCGCACGTTTCCGGCATAATATATTATTAGCACGAAATTTATAAAAACTGCAAGCAGCAGTATCGGCGTCTCGTATGCCGCTATGAATGTATTTAACGATATCAGTTCGCTGCTGCTCAAGCCTATTACGGCAAGGTTAAAGATGAGCGAGAAGCTGCAGCCGCAGCTTACCGCTGCGCTGCCTGCGAATGCTGTTATGCTACCGAAAATAGGCGCAGGCACGCTCGCCCTTTTGATCCTTGAATTTGCAATGCCGTAAATAGCGATAGTTATGAGCATTGAAGACGTGACTGCAAGGGCATAAAAGGCATATTCGGATATGACTCCGTTAAAAAGCACGATATGGCTGTTCAATAGTATTATGTTTTGCATTATCACGTAGTACAATGCAAAAACCACTACATTAAGCGCAATGTACCTCGGTTTGTATATCCTGCGAAGCGTATCTGGTATGGAGGCAAGCGATATCATTGCAATCCCATTTCACTTTCTAGCTCCTTTATGCCAGGCAGCTGGCATACTGAAGGGGTATTGTTAAGCGTGGGGCATAGATATGCTATATAAACGTCTGCGGCTGCGTATTCGCCCCAGGCGAACTGGTCGTTAAAGTTCTTCAGTTGCGAAAGCACTTGGGCATGCGTCTCGTTGGTAAGCGGAAGCACTGCAGTTTCCGGAGTGGTGTTGCCGAATACTATCCCAGTTGCACCCTGAGCTATCACATTGCCCCAAAAAGTGAACGGCGTTCCTTCAAAATCGTTTGTAGAGTTCATAAACGACATCGCAGACCTGTAGGTCGCATTTGGGGCCTGGCTTACAAAATAGGATATGGGCTGTACCTCAAAACCGTCAACTATCGGCGATTCATAGTCTGCCGATATGAAGTTGATGTACTTGCTTTGGTAGTAGTTGCCAAATCCTACGCCTTCAGGGGTTGTGTAGTTGTCCATATTCCAATATATGGTAGGCACGTCATGATCACCAAAGCTGCTATAGCCTTCGTAAAGCTTTGAAAAATTGCCGAAGCGTGAAAGGGCAAGAGCCATGGCCCAGCGGCTTTCTCCACAGAATACGCATGAGATTGCGCCGATGTATATCACGCTTGGCTTTCCGTTCGCAACAAAGCTGTGATTTGCTAGGGTGGTTGGTGGGGAATAAAGTATCTGATCTGTCAGCGAGCCGTTGAGCATCTTCAGAGCTGCGGTATTGAAGTTGGAATTCGGAGCGTTATTTATTACGGAAAGCTCCTGCTGGCTAAGCGGTACGTCTATGTTTGTGAGCCTTGAGCCGAAATGCAGATTTGCAGGCTTGAAAGGGTTGGAAAGGGCAAGCGCAAGTATTATTACTACGAAAAACAGCACAACGGTGCTCGCCTTGTAATAATTTTTCTGCCTTGAAAGCTTTTCTATGGTCCTTTTATTGGCTGCATTCCCGCTCTTGGAAGTCATTGCTGCCTTACCTTTAGCTGACATTACGAAAACCATTATTAAGTATATTATATATTAAAAATAAGGATATATATGCTTTTGTTAGCTTTTTAGCCGGTCGATATAAAATGGCATTTGCACAACTCAGTGTGGACAATAAAAGCATACAGTATAAGCAGAAGCTAGAATTCATAGATGCACATTGTCATGAGGACATGCTTGACGATGAAGAACTTGAAAGAGCTTCGAGGCTTGGAGTTACTGCAATAATAGTGAATGGAGTAGATACGAAGTCGAATATTGCAATAGCGAGCATGCCAAGAGGTAAAATGGTTTTTGCTGCCCTGGGAATTCACCCGGATAATGCAGTAAAGGCAAGTGATGATGAAATAAATTATAATATGGAGCTCATACGCTCCAATAGCAAGGATATCGTAGCGATAGGCGAGATAGGGCTCGACTTTAAATCTGCAACGACAGATAGTGAAAGGGAGAGGCAAAAACAGGTGTTTAAGAAATTCGTGAGCCTTGCAATGGAGCTTGACAAGCCTGTCAGTGTCCATTCGCGCGAAGCGATTGATGAGACGCTAGACATACTCGGTTCAATAGGGATAAAGAAGGTGCACATACATTTCTTCGAGGGCAACGAATCCCAGGCACAGAGGGCTGCAGGCATGGGATTTATGATGTCAGTACCACCAATGCATTCTGCTAAGAGGCTTAAGGCAATAGCCAATGTGCCGATATCAAATATAATGGCAGAAACAGATTCCCCAACTGCAGGCATGCACATATATGACATAGACAAATCGGTCATGCTCATAGCAAAGGCAAAAGGCATTGAATTCGATGAATGCGCTGTTGCGCTTGCAAATAACACAAAAAGGTTCTTTAATATTGGCGTCCACAATCTTATTCGATAAAAAGGGCTCGTAGCTCAGCTTGGACAGAGCAGCAGCCTTCTAAGCTGATGGTCGCGGGTTCAAAACGGTTTCTTTTTAGCGGCCGTGAAAATCCCGCCGAGCCCGAATTATTCAGTTGCAGGCTGGTCCTGCTTCTGCTGCCTCCCGCCGCGCTTGATTTGCCTATCCCTGCTTGCAGTCACAAATTCCATGGCCAAATCCTCATCGTTTTGCGATTCGGACCATGCTTTTATATAGGCCGCAATATTGCGCATTGGCTTTGTATACCTGTCGGTGATCTCGTATACTGTGCTCTCATGCTTTAATAGGCCTATTTGTACAGCGTAGTCCAGATAGCGCTTAGCTGTTGCAACTGGTATGTTTTTTGGCACATCCTTAAGCCTTAACCCGCCGGTTTTCTTTGCAAGCAGAAGCAATGACGCAAATCTGTAAGCCTCGTTCTCGTTGTCGAAGAATATCCTGGCTATGTCGCTGACTTTTGGATTTTTTATCTTCTCTTTAAGCGGAGCGTCCTCGTATTCCCAGTATTTTATTCCCATTTGTTCCACGCCTTGGATTAAACAATAGTTAATGCACGCTAAGATTTATCATTTTTCCCTTATGAATGTTATTACATCGCCTTCTTCAACAACATGGTTTACTCCGACTCGCTGGTTCTGGAACTTGACACTGGAGCCTGTGACATAAGCGCATTTCAGCGTGTTAAGCACCTCTGCATGCACCATTTTTGCTATTGCGCCTATGGTTGTGCCTGTCTTTACTATCATCGGCTCCGCCCTTGAAAATCTTGGCTTTGTGTAAATCCTTATAATGCCTAGATTCCTGTATATGCCTGCCTTAAGCTCTTCAAGGCCTGCGCCGGTGCTTGCGCTTACCGGAAACACCTCGATAGATTGCTTGGAGCTTATCTGCGATGCTATCTTGGGGCTTTCTTTTTCCAGATCTATCTTGTTAAGGGCAACTATAGCTTTGACATAATACGAATTTTTTGACAAGAAGCTTATCAGATCGTTCTCGTCTATGCGGTCCCATATGCTTACGCTTGCCTTATAAATGCCGAATGCGTTCAGGACAGCCCTTATGTTCTCACTGCCCATTGCTGATTTGTTGACCTCTATGCTTATCCCGTTTGCATTGTCTTTTTCTATAATTGATATTCTGGGGGGGATTTTGTTAATGTGTATGTTCAGCTTCTCAAGCTCGTCGAGCAGCCTGGCAAGCTGCCAAGTCTCTTTTATGTCTATCACAAAAACAACCAACTCAGAGATCTTCATTTGCGCTATGACGCTCCTGCCCCCGCCTTTGCCAAGATGGGCATCCTCTATTATACCCGGCATGTCCAGTATCTGTATATGTGCGTCGTTATAGAGCATTGTGCCTGGTATGATCTCTGTGGTTGTAAAAGCATATGCTGCAGTTTTCGACCTTGAATTTGTAAGCGCATTTAGCAATGAAGACTTGCCTGCGCTCGGAAAGCCCAAAAGGGACACTGTTGCATCCCCCATCTTCTTGACGAAGAAGCCCTTGCCCTTTTGGTGCTTGCCTGCCTCTACGAGCTCTTTTTTCGCAAGTGCGACCTTCGACCTGAGCTTTGCCAAATGCTTGTTTGTCGCCTTGTTGTCCTTTGTTTTTTTAAGCTCCTCTTCCAGCTCCTCGAGGCGTTTGCTAATCCTTTCCTTTTCCGCCATCGTTCCACTTTTATCTGAATAAAAAAATTTTATTTTTATATTAAATGATTTACTAATTAATTAATTTTATTAACCATAGTTTTTATAACTTATTAATCAATTATTGGTAGGTTAAAGTGAGACAAATGGCTAAGAAAAAATCATCAAAGAAGGCCAGCAAGAAAAAGTCAAGCAAGAAAAAGAGATAAGGCATTCGCCTTAAATTTCTTTTTCCTTTATTTTTCTTTTCTTTTTATTTGTTTTTTATTTTTCCGGTTTTATTGATCGAACTTTGACAAGAACTTTTTCATGTTCCTGTCATTCTTCATCATTCCGTACGATTTTTTCATCTTTGAGAAGTCAGAAAGTAGCTCTCTCACGTCTTTTTCCGTCGTGCCGCTTCCAAGGGCTATGCGCCTTATCCGGCTTTCTTGATGCACTAGTTTCTCGTCTTTTCTCTCTGCGTCAGTCATTGAAGATATTATATACTTGTATTTGTTCAGCTTTTCCTCGCTTTTTTCTATCGTGTCTTTTGGCACGTCGTTGGCGCCAAGCATGCCGAACAGGTTCTTCAGCGGACCCATCTTGTTTAGCGCTTTAAGCTGCTTGTAGAATGTGTCAAAATTTAGCTTTGTCAGGTCTACCTCTTCGGGGTTTATTTCCGCTTCGGCTATTGCGCTTTTGACCTTGCTCACCAGCTTCTCTATGTCGGGAATTCCCAAAAGCGAGCCTATGAACTGCTCTGAATTGTACGGCTCTATGTCTTGCAGCTTTTCCCCTGTGCCTATAAACATTACTTTTGCTTTTGCTTCGTTCGCGGCGCTGAGCGCACCTCCGCCCTTACCTGAGCCGTCCATCCTGGTTACTACAAGGCCGCTTATGCTTACATCCTTATTAAACTCCTTTGCAAGCCTGCCTGCGACCTGGCCTATGTCAGCGCTTATCACAAGAACAGTGTTGTCCGGATCAAAAGCGCCGTTTATTCCCTTGAGCTCTTCTATCAGGCGCTGGTCTAGGGAGCTCCTGCCGCTAGTGTCGCATATTATTACCTGTTTGCTTTTCAGGGCCTCCAGGCCCTGCCTGACTATTGTTACCGGATCCTTTGACCCTTTAATCCCGAAAAATGCAACCCCTGCCTGCGAAGCGAGTGTTTCAAGCTGCTCATACGCTGACGGCCTCGATACATCGCAACATATCAGTCCTGCGCTGAGACCCCTGTCCTGGTAGAATTTGGCAAGCTTTGCTGCAGTTGTCGTCTTGCCGGAACCGTACAAGCCGATAAGCATTATTCTCTGCTTTTCAAGCTTTGGCTCGTACGTGCCACCCATGAGGCTTACCAGTTCCTCATACACTATGTTCGTTATGTAGTCCCTTGTCGGAACTCCTGCAGGGGGCTTGCTTTTTATGGCTTGCTGCTCTATGGACTCTGTAAGTTTGAGGACCAGGCTGACGTCTACGTCATTGCTTATCAAGACCTTCTGCAGCTCCTTATTGAATTCCTTTATGGTCTTTGCATCTATTATAGTAGCGCGTGACAGCTTGGCGATTGCCTGTCTTAGCCCTTCTCCGAGATCCATGATAACGCACACTCTACAAGTCGGTTTTCCATGCGCATTTTAGCATTTAGCGTATACGCGTTAGATATTATATTTATTGCCTTCATATTTAAATGCATACTCTGGCAAATAGCTT
The DNA here is from genome assembly GCA_023485295.1 of Candidatus Marsarchaeota archaeon. Classification (NCBI taxonomy): domain Archaea; kingdom Thermoproteati; phylum Thermoproteota; species Candidatus Martarchaeota archaeon. The sequence goes on from JAMCZQ010000006.1 coordinate 43,998, forward strand.
AATGGAATTCAAGATTGCAGCGTGGTACATTGAAATTGCTTATAACCCAGGCAAACTTGACCCTTTTTGGGGGGGCGGAACGAGTTGTACTTAAAATAGCGCAGCATTACAGGGCAAAAATAATAACTGCCGAGTACAGCAGGGTCGAAACTTTCAGGGAGTTTGCAAAATTAGACATAGAGGTGATAGGCAGGGGCAAAGGCGTTCTGCCTTACGGGAGGGTAATGCAGGGGCTCAAATACGGGCTGGGATTCTATAATTTTAAGGTTGATGATGATTACGACGTAATAAACGCGCATATCGCGCCGAGCCACTGGATAAGGAACAGGAACGAGCACGTGCTGTGGTATTGCCATACGCCGCTTAGGGACGTTTACGACCTATATGCCTTAAGGATGGCAAGGAAGAAGGCTTATCAAAAACCGCTGCATTTTATCGGCATAAAGGCTGTCAAACGCATAGACCAGTCGATAGTAAAAAGGATAGAGTACATAGTGGCAAACAGTGAAAACACTAAATCGCGCATAGAAAAGTATTTCGGCAGAAACGATGCATTTGTCCTTGGAGGAGGGGTTGAGTACGAAAAATACGCATCGAAAGGCGATTCACAGTATTTCCTTTACCCTTCTCGTATATCCCCGAATAAACGCCAGGAGTTTGCAATAACGGCTTTTAAGATATTCAGCATGTCAAAAAAGGGGTATAAGCTCATAATAACCGGTGCAGTGTCAAAAGACCCATTCTATTATGACTATTACAAGCGCGTATTGCAGCTAGCAGGCAACGACCCCAACATAATAATAATGGACAGTGTGGGAGAAAAAAGATTAGCTGAACTCTATTCGAAGGCAACAGCAGTGCTTTACCCCCCGATAAACGAGGATTACGGCCTGGTTCCGCTTGAGGCTATGGCAAGCTCTAAGCCGGTTATAGCAGTGAACGAAGGCGGGCCTAGGGAAACCGTTGTAAATGGGGTAACCGGGTACCTTGTAGACAGCGAAGATGATATGGCTAAAATGATGCTAAAAATAGCAAGCGATGATGCGCTTGCTGAGAGGCTAGGAAAAAACGGCCGCAGGCTCGCTGTGAGCAAATACTCATGGAGCAGATTCTTCAAGGAGTTCGACAAAAAGCTAAAGAAAGTTGCTTCGATGTAGCGGCTATTTGGCATTTACTGATATCACGTACTTTGACATTACCTTGGCCACATAGTCAAGTATGTGCTTGACCTCGTCTTCGGTCCTTGCGCCTGTGCATATCATTTTGCCGTTCTTGAACAGTATTACTGTTCTTGATTTTGATATCTTAAAAATCGCGCCTGGAAACTGCTCTGGCTCATAATCCACGGCTTTGACCTCCCTTGAAAGCGCGTAAAGATCAACAACAGCGTGCAGGTCAGCGCTTACCACGATGTTGTATATTGATATCTTCGGATTGTCTAAGCTTCCAGTCCTTTCCTCCTTCTCATTGCTAACCTTTTTATCAGGTTTCTTTTTTGCCGTTAAACCACCATAACTATAATAAGTTTAAAAGGGAAAGCTATAAATACTAATGTTGGTGCCTGCAATGAAAAGAATAGCGATTGTCGGTGCAGGGGTGATAGGGTTGAGCTTGGCGCATGACTTGTCGGCCCTTGGCTTCGAAGTAGACGTATTTGACGGTAAAAAAAGCGTGGAAGAGGGCGCAGAAAAGGCTTCCGGCATACTATCAAAAAAAGGCTTAGAATTATCCGGTCTGGAATACAGCAGCGCCATAGTGAACACGCTTAACGGCGCGACGCTGCATTTTGGGGATGAAACCCTCAGGGTAAAGTCTGCTGCAGTGCAAGCCTATATACTTGACAGGGGCATTTTGGCTAAAAATTGCGCGGCCATGGCCATAGGCGCAGGAGCAGTGCTGAAGCTCGGGACCAGGCAGGATATTGCTGCCATAAGGAGGCTTGCTGATGAATACGACGTGGTGGTAGGAGCTGATGGTGCCACGTCCTACACCGCAAGCGCATACGGTTTCCCTGCAATAGGCAGTTATGTGCTCACGTACAAGGCAGAATATTCGGGCGCCGAGATAAAGGATTGGCATTCCGTAGACCTGCTATTTTCAAAAAAATTCGCAGATGGCTTTTTTGGGTGGGTCGCGCCTTATTCCAAGGAGCTTGTGGAGCTTGGCATAGGGATCATGCAGAACAGGGGAATGCACAGCTATGCAGCGTTTCAGAAGTTCTTGGCAGACACTTACGTGAGCACCTTGCTGAACGGAGCCAGGAGGCTCGCAGGGCATGCAAGCATAATACCTATAGAAAATCGCAGGCGCACAGTGCTTAAAAATGTGCTGCTGGTCGGCGATGCAGCCGGGCAGACGAAGGCCACGACAGGCGGCGGCATCATATTCGGGATTGCGTGCGCAAAGGTTGCTGCGCATGACATAAACGCTTATCTGGCGAATGGCGTGAGCCTTGCCAGGTATGAAAAGAATTGGAGAAAGAGGTATGGGATTGATCTGAAGCTGCACGGCATGCTTCACGCATATTATTCAGCGGTGTCTGAGCACAGCATGCAGAGGTTTATAAAGGTGGCAAAGGTCCTGGGAGCAGAAAGCTTCTTCTCGAAATACGGCGACATGGACAGCCCGACCCTCATGCTTAAAAGATTTTTCGTCAGGAGCAAGGCTAGCTGACTGTCATGCAAAGCCTGCAAGAGACGTTGCAGCGGCCTTGGCGGCAATGATAAGCGGTTCTGGATATACGCCGAATGCTATTATTACTGCAAGTATTGCGCCGATTACAAAATAGGCGCTTTTAGTAAGCGCTATGCTTCTTTGGTCTGAAGCGCCGTACATTGAGCTTATCAGGCGTCCGTAATAGTATATCGAAATGAAGCTGTTCAATATGCCTATTATTGCGAGTGCTATAAGCCCTGAGCTTATGGCGCTTGAGAACAGTAGGAACTTGCCAACAAAGCCTATGAGAGGCGGTATGCCTGCCAGCGACAGCATTATTATGGTAAGACCTGCAGCTGCAAGCCCGTTCCTTCTGCTTAAGCCTGAATAATCTTTCACTGTGGCGAGGCCGTAGGCCTCAAGCAAGCCTATTATTATGAATGCACCGACTATCATGAATGAGTGCGCGAATATCTGGAATAGGCTGGCTTCAATGCCAAAGCTGTTCGCGGCAGCTATTCCTACGCTTATATAGCCTGCCTGCGATATTGAGGAATAGGCGAACATTCGCTTTACGCTTGTTTGCGTCATTGCTCCGAGGTTTCCGAAAAACATCGTAAGGATTGCAACAACGGATAATATTACAGAAATCGTTCCAGTATAAGCTGCGAAAAGCGTGAAAAGCACTTCTATCAGGGCGATGAACGCCACCTTCTTGTTTAAGCCGGCAATCATTGCGGTAATGTGTGATGGGGCGCCTTGGTATACGTCAGGTATCCAAAAGTTGAAAGGGAACAGTGCGGCTTCCGTTCCGAATGCGACAACGAACAGGCCGAGCGAAAGCATGAGCAGGTATCCTGAATTAAACGGATTCGCCGTAGAGGCAGCATGAAGCGAAAGCGTAACGTCATATGGAAATGCCAGTGCTATTGCAAATGCCAACACCGATACCGATATTGCTGACAGCAAAAACATCTTTGTCGCAGGCTCTGCATAGCGCTTGCCTCCGAACGCTATAAGCAGTATAGTAGGCGCTGACATCAGCTCTATAGCTATTATTATCGTTATGAGCGAATTTGCCATTGGAACAGTGAATATGCCTATTGCAAGCACCGACATTATGAAGTTCAGCTTGAAATAGTCGCTAGCTGAGCTGTAGGCAAACCAGTTTATTATCAAAAATATCGAGGAGAACAGTACAAGCAGGTATGAGGAAAATGGGCTTATGCTGTAAGCGCTGAACAGGAGGGCATTGCTTCCATAAGCCATGTTGCTAAGGCTCGCAGCAAAAATCCCGGCAAGCAGTATAGATGTTGCTGCAAATGCGACCCTTTTATTCCTGTGAAAAAGGGATAGCAGGCCGAACAGCACCAATGCAAACATTAGCGCGGGAATTGAATAGTAAGTTGCATCAAAGACCATGATTCACACCTAGACGTTGAAAAGACCCATTAATATGGATGGGAACACCCCAAACAGGAATATGGATGCAGCTAAAAGCACATACGCTGCAGTTGCTTCAAATGGAACCTTTGAAATGCTCTGGCTCGTTTCCTTTGTTGAAAGAAACGACCTGTTTACAACCCAGTACAGGTAGAACCCTACGACCATTATGCTGAACAACGGGATTATTCCGTATATTCCGAAGCTTTTTATTGCGCCTATAAATACCAGAACGTCTGCTATGAATCCTGCAGTAAGCGGGATTCCAGTAGATGCAAACACTGCTATCAGGAACGAATACGCCGAGCCCATAGCGTCCTTTACTACGCCCTTGAGCACACTTATATTCCTTTCTCCAAATGCTATTTCTATGCCCCCGATTATTGCAAACGTAAGTGCTATGACGAGGCCATGTGCCAGCATCAGGTAAATTGCGCCGTCGGTGCCGAACGAATTCAGGGATGCAATGCCTATTAGTATTATGCCAGCCTCTACCATGCTCGTATAAGCGGCAATCTTTTTCAGATCCGCTTGCCGCATAGCTACAAAGGCAGCATAGAACGCAGATATGCCGCCAATGGCAAATGCGTATTTAGAGAAGTCTGATGACACAGACAGCATTGAAAATAGAAGCAGCATTCCATATGCACCGAACTTTGAAAGAACGCCTGCAATAACCATTGAGCCCTGCGTGGGTGCACTGGCATACGCATTGCTTATCCACGAATGGAACGGGAATATGGGCATTTTTACCATAAAGGCTATGAAGAACAGCGCAAATATCATGGCCTGTATGCCCTGCGGTATCATGTATGAATGGGCAGTTATGTAGGATATGCTGAAAGAATGCACAGGGGTATAGAAATAAATCATCATTATGCTGAACAGCAGAAGCGCGCTGGCAAAAATAGAATACACCAGGTAGGCGTTTGCCGCATGCTTAGCCTGCCCCTGCCCAAAAGAGCTTATCATGAAGTATGCAGCTATCACGCCCACGTCCCAGAATATGTAGAATATGAACAGGTTGCCAGATGCGAAAAGGCCAATGGCAGAAAGCTCAAAGAGCATTATTAACGGATATAGGTTTTTGCTATTTTCGAATTTGCTTGATTTGACTATTGTAGCGCATAGCGAGACTATGGCGGCAAGCAGTATGAGTATGATTTGCACAGGCGCAGCGGTGAATGCAAGGTCTATGCCAAATTGGCTTATGTAGCTTACGGATTCTATGGAATTCAAAAAGCCGTGCACCTCGAGCCCGTAGTATACAAGAACGATTGAGAGTACGAGCACTATTCCTGAGAATATGATTGCGAGCCTCTTCGCTGTCGCGTAATTCCTAGGAGCGTACGCTGCCAATACGCCAAATGCAGCTACAATCAAGATCAGGAATATTAAAGGCAGCATTTACTCATCTTATCAAAAGCAAAATTATTATTATGCCGGCAACCAGAGCCGCGATGTAGACGTTTGTGGATCCGTTTACTGACTTGCGCATCAGGCTTGAAAGCTTAAGCACCCCACTACCGCCTGCGCTGAAAAATCCATATATGAGCTCGTCGAGCACTTCTATTCCCTCTGCAAAATATAAGACAGCTTTCGCTAGAAACGCATATGATGCGTTGACTGCTACACTATTGAATAGTATGTAATACGCCTTTTTCTTTATGGTGCCGGTGGGCTTTGCCAAGACAAATAGCTTGTAGGATATGAAGAGCCCCACGGCTATGGCTATGCTTTCTATTATGGAAGCTGCAATGCCTATCCCTGAAGCTGCGTAGTCATAGGATGCTGCAATGCCGTTCACATACAACAGGCTTATCGCAGCAATTATTACGAATGCCGATGTTGTTGCACCTGCTATCAGCATTGTTTTTGGCAGGTCGCGATACGCAGTCCTCAGGCCTGACTCCTGCTTTAACGGAGCGCGCCTTGAATGAAGGAAAATCCACCTGAATATGTAAGCGCTTGTGGCAAAGTCTATCACAAGAAGCAGCAGGTACACATATATGTTCGACTGTGCACTTGTTTCTATGGCAACCTTGCCAAAGAAGCCGCTAAGCGGGAATATGCCGGCTATGGAAAGCACACCTATGAGCATTGGTATGTATAGGAGCTTGTTGTACCTTGAGCCGAACGATTTATAGATATCCTCGCTTTCCCCGTTTGCTCGCATTATGGACCCTGCGCTCATGAAAAGAAGCGCCTTATAAAATGCCTGCACTATGAAAAACAGTATAGCAGCGGCAATTGCACCCATTCCTACTGCAACGAACATGAGGCCCAGGTCCTCTATCGTAGAATATGCAAGAATGCGCTTTATGTGGTGCGAGGATATCGCATTCGAGGCGCCTATGAATGCAGAGATCAGGCCTATGGCAAGTATTACTTCCAACAGGCCAGCCTTAAGGAACAGGGGAAACAGGACTATTGCCAGGAAAACGCCAGCTTTAACCATAGTTGAAGAGTGCAAAAACGCAGACACTGGCGTGGGGCCTTCCATGGCGTCTGCTAGCCATTCATGAAACGGGAATTGCGCGGATTTGGTGAAGATGGCTACGAGTATGAGGCCCATTGCAATGGGCAGCACTGTGCTCTCCGGAGCTGCGATTATTGAGCTGAAATTGAAAGTGCCGTATGCAACCCATATCAAAAGCATTCCAGAAAGCATTGCAATGTCGCCAATTATTACAGTTGTTATCGCTTTCCTTGCAGCTGTTGGCGCCTTTTCCTTGCCATACCAGAACCCTATGAGCAAGTAGCTCGTTATGCCAAGCATTTCCCAGCCTATGAACATGGTTATGAAATTTGCCGACATTGCAAAGACCATCATTGCGGCTGCGAATATGCCCATCTCGAAATAGAACCGCGGTTTTTCCGTATTCACGCTTATGAACCCGATGGAGTACAGCAGTATTAGCGGGGTTATTATGCCAACGAGCCAGAGCAGCACTAGGTTAAACGGAAGCATGGAAACAGCTATGTGGTATGTGAAAGGCTTTATGGAAAACCACACGATTTGCTGGAATGCAACAATTTTCCCAAATGTAATGTACAGTATAAGCGCTAGGCTGCCCAAGCTTCCGGCAAGCGTTACCGGGCCTGCATATCTGGAATTGCGGCCGCTTAGCAGCGCCGCTATGATTGATGCAAGGACTAGCGGCGCAATAGCTATCAGGCCGAACATTTTATTCCCTTAGTTTCTCCAGCCTTTGCACGTCCAGGCTGGTCTCGCTTCTTACAAGATATTTGTAGAACACTATTATCACAACGATTTCTGCTGCTGCAATGCTCCATATTGAGAAAAGCAATGGAAGGATTGCTGCCTGCGCGGAAGTATTGAAATAAAAGAATGTGACTGCAAGCAGGGCGGCTGCCATGAGTACGGCTTCTACGCTTAGCAGCATTATGACTACATTCCTGCTTGAGGCTAGCCCAGCCACGCCCAGGGAGAATATCGCGAATGCAACTATTATCAGCACGTTTTCAATCATTTCATCCTGCCTATCTGCCTAAACATCAGTATAGCTGAAATGCTAATGCCAAAAAGCATTAGAGTTATGATGTAAAACTGCGCTATGTAGTTCTTCAGCCCATAGGTGATCTGGGGCGGCCCGAAAATGTTTGAATTTTGGGAAGCCGGCCTGAGCGAAAGCAATGGTATGGACAGAGCAACGAACAATACAAGGAAAATTATTACCAGTGCTAGCTTGTTCGTATGCTTGAACCTTGAAAAGCTTGCAGAGGCTACGCCTACGAGCGCATACGTTGAAATGCCTCCGACAAGTATGAAAAGCTGTATGATTGCAAGCAGTGGCTGCTGAAGCACCAGAAAAAGCGCAGAATTTAGCACAAATGCAATTGTCAACGCAAGAACCGCATGAAGGAGCTGCCTGAAAATGAATATGCAGGCTATCGCTGACAGCTCTGCGGCTGCAATTATTACAGCTGTATACAAAGTTATGGCGTCCATCTAAATCTTACTGCAAATCCTCAGGCCTGCGTACGTATTCCCGCCTGTCATATGCTTCGAAATTATAGTCTTTTGTAAGTATGAGGCATTGCGGAGGGCACACTTCTTCGCAAAGCGCACAGAAAAGGCACCTCTCCAGATTTATCTGCGGCATCTTTTTTGTGCCTTTGTCAGTTTCTATGTCGACCATGTCAATCGTCTGGTTTGGGCATATCCTTGCGCAGGCGGCACAGCTTATGCAAGTCTTCATGTCCAGCTTGTGTATGCCCCTGTAGTTGTCTGCAAGGTCGTCCCTTTCTTCAGGGTACTGCAGCGTAGCAGGCTTCTCAAGCAGCTGCTTGCCGACTTTGTATACGCCTTTCAGTATGCTCATTTTACCACGCAAATATCATATATGCAGCAAAAAGGTTTATTACAGCCAACGGTATGAAATAAAGCCACCCTATCCTAAGCAGCCTGTCAAGGCGCATCCTAACCGTAGTGGCCCTTATGATAATTATGAACACTGTCAGTATTATCACCTTTATCATTATCCATGCAAATGGAGGCAGCACAGGACCGTTCCACCCGCCCAGAAATAGTATTGATATTAAAAGCGTACCTACAAACATGCGCGTATAGTCAAGGAACAGCGCCAAGCCGTAATAAGGCGCACTTACGTCCGTAAGCCATCCAGCTATCAATTCGTTGTCGGCTTCCCTCAGGTCGAACGGCGGGCGCTCAAGCTCTGCCAGCATTATTATGAAGAACAGGACGAAGCCTATTGGCAATAGCACTGCATACCATAATGAGGACTGGTCTTTTACTATGCTCATGAAGGAAAAGCTTCCAGAAGCCAAAGCGATCGAAGCTATCACTAATATGAGCGGTATTTCATAGCTCAGGAACATCATCACGGACCTCTGCGCGCTTATCGAGCCGAACTTGTTCCCGCTGGTCCAGCCCGCAAGGAACAGCATGAACGGCATTGTTGAAAGCACCAGAAAAACCGCAACGAGCGCTACGCCTGTGTCTATCCCGACAAAAGAGCTTGTAATTGGTATGAATGCAAGGGCAAAAACAAACATGGCGTATATCGTTGGCAGCACCATTCCGAAAAGCGGATTGTCAGCGTTCTTAGGCACTACCTGCTCCTTGGTTATAAGCTTTACAAGATCTGCCATGTTCTGCAGAATTCCGAACGGCCCGACATATGTGGGCCCGTGCCTCGATTGCACCCTGCCCATTATCTTCCTTTCGCCCCATCCGAACATATATACAAAAAGCGATATCAGTATAACAAGCAATATGGCAAATATTACGAAGCTTATCAGAAATGAAAGCACATCCGCAACTGCATGCGGCATTATTGGCTGCAAGGCATTATAGATTGCATAATAAAAGTGACCTATAAAGCTAGAACTTACCTTTAGCAAGCCAAACACCACACTTATATTGCACCGAATTTTTATAACACTTGCGCAACAATATATTTTATGTGTTTATATGTTGAGCAGCAAAGCCGCAATGGTAATATCGAAGGGCAGCGTCAAGATAAGGGTCAAAAGGGCAGGCATGCTGCAGATGATAACGTTTTCGGTGAAGCGCGTAGAGATAGGAGGCGCAAAGTTCGTCGAGCTTTATAGCAGCAGGCACATAGAGCTTGACGAGCTCGCCAGAATCGCAAATGATGTTGGGCTGCCGGTAGAGGCGGAGGATAAAAGGGCATTCCCGAAGGGCACAGGCGCAAAGGATTTTATAGGGCTATAGCTGCGCTATATGTAAAAGTTTGCGAGTGTCAAAAATCCGACGGCCTTGTGCACCGTGTTGTTATACATGTATGTCATGTTCATGTTGTAGACTGTCTCTGTAGCGCTCACCTGTATCGGAGTTGATAGCGAAGCGCAAGCGAAGCTTAGCTGAACGCTTGCGTTATGCACTACTGTTGCATTTATTTTCGTGGAAGGCTGCACATTGGAATCGCTGCACGACACGTTTAATATCCTTATCTGGCCCGGGAGTTTGTTTGTTATGACTGCAGACGCTTTGCCAGAGCTGTAATTGAAGCTTTTGAATGTGCAATTTATTGGTGTACTGCCGAAATTGCATGTGCTGGTTATCTTAGGGGTCCATTTAGCATAGGCGCTGGTTAGATTGAGCTTATACATAAGCTCTGCTGCGTTAAGCATTGCATAGGGTATGGTTGTGCGGTTTACGAAAGAGAATACTGTAAGGTTATAATTTGGGGTTGCTGCAACCGACTTTACCAGGCTGAGGTTGACGAATTCGGCGGAATTTTGGACGTACGCATATGAGCATGTGCTGAAGCCTGTTGAATTGTTTAGGTATACGAATCCGTTGCAAGTGAAATTCTTTGATATGTTAATAGAAGGATGCGATGAGAATATTGTTGCAAAACTGCCGGCATTGTTCTGGAAAAGCCTGTATGTTGAATAATTTGCTCTTGAGACTCCGACAGCCAGCCCTATCGTTGTAGAATTTATATAGCTGAAATTGTCAAGCTTTGTGTTTATTGCATTGTATGAATCTGCAAGGCTTTTCAGTTTTTGGTATTCTGAGGAGCTATAATTCTGCGCGACAACGTTTGCGCATGTTACATGCAGGCTGGAATTGTCATATACTGCAATCTTTGTCCAGCCGCCGCTTGAAAAACTGCACATGCTAGTCGTGTTGCTTATTTTCATGTACTGGACTTGATTGCCTGAAATGTTCATTTCATTGCCATGCAAACTGAACGTAGATTCGATAGCCTTTATGTCGGAATTGTTAAGCTCGCCCTCAAGCCAAAGCCCATACGCAGAGCTCCCGTTAGAGTATGTGGAATATACTCCGTTGGCTATGCTTGCCACGTTTGACAGGTCAAAAAGCATCTTTGACACTATGGATGGGGCCTGGCTTATGAACCTTAGGAATGTGCTTTGGTTGTATGTAAGGCCGGCAACAGAGACAAAGGCCATGCCTTTTGGGAATATGGAGAAGCTTAGCGTATTGTTTAAGCCGTTGTAAGGCAAGAATTCATACAGATTCGGCGTTTGCGGAGGCCTGACATGTATTTGCAGGCTTGCCTGCGTTACGGAACTATTCGAAATATCCATTATGTGGCCAGGATCAGCTATGACGGAAAAGTTGTATGTGCCGTTTGCACCATAAATGTAGCTCTGGTTTATGTATGCGTGCTGATGCGGAGGTATGGACACGTTGTAATACTTTATGCCTTGCGCGTCCATGTAGAACCCGACCTGCATGCCCTTTACGTAAGTGCTTCCAGTGTTATTTATGAGTATTTGGAATGTGGTAAAATTGAATGGGTATGTCGCGTTTGGATTATAGTTCAGCGGCAGCATTGAAACTTTTATTTCGTATGCGCCGTTTGGCGGAATTATGAGCAATATAGCTATGAAAACCGCTATGGTCACGACTATTGCTATGGCACCGTATACCAGCACATTTTTGTTGATTGGCATAACCAGATCACTGTGGCCTTTTTGTTTAAGTTTTTTAGCTTTTTATCCGTTTCCGTTTATTTTACCTTTTCCTTATCTCCTTTATTACCGTTATGACCTTGTCCTTTATCGGGTCTATTTCCTTGGAGAAATACTCGTTTATCCATGCCTCAGGGTCATATTTGCCTGCAACGCCCTGCAACGACATGTAATACCTGCTTTTCGCATGCGCTATTATGCTTGCGTTTTGGAGCTGCAGTAGATGGTATCTCAGGGTCTTTTCATTTATTGGAGCCCATGTCTTGCTTATGTATTCCGACAGCTCCGCAACTGTGGGGTCTTTGCGCTCCTGGAACTGGAAGTACAGCATGGCATCAAGCACATAGACTGCGCTTAGCCTGCTTTCACCAGGATTTATTACTCCCAGTGCCAGCGCAAGCCAGCGTACCATTGCACGGCGTGTTTCCACAACTTCGCCAGTTATCGAGAGGTTCCTTAGTATTATCTCCCTTTCTATAAGCTTCGATTCGTTAAGCTGTGCCATTTTATCTCATTGCAGTTTTATTAATTAAAGCTATAAATTACTTAACATTTGAATTATGTAAGGTGTTTTATATGGGCGACATGCAGTTGGAAGCAAGTTTCGAGCCTGAATCGTTAAAGGCGTTTTCAAAGAACGAAGTCACGATGGAGGTAAGCGTAGAGAACACGGAAGATTCTAATTTGTACTGGGGCGAATGCGAGATTTCCACAAAACCGCCTTTGTCGCTTGCACACGACATGCAGCTTGATACTGGGCGCATGCGCATTGGCATACTAAGGCCGAACTCAAAAATCAAAAAGCCAGTCAAGCTGTACACACTGCCGAACAATTTTCCTGAAGAATACCCGATAAAGATAATCGTGTACCTGTACGACGTTGACGGCGCCATACACAAGAGGCTTGAGCTTAACAAGTCTATAAGCTGCATACAGGCAGGCAAGGAAGACGCAAAGGCCCATGTTTAAGCGATTATTTCGAAAGACGAGTATTGCCTTGTTTCTTTTATCTTTCTCGTTTCGATGTTTTTTACTTCCATTCCGCCAGGCACGCTAATGCTTATCGCATTTTTGAACATCTCAAACTTTTCCGGAGTGCATGCAGCAACAACTTCAACGCTGCCGTCTGGCATGTTCCTCGCATAACCTTTCACGGACATCTCTGATGCGATTCCTTTTATAAAAGCCCTATAGCCAACCCCCTGCACGAACCCGTGGATTTTCAGCAGATAATGCATGGATATATTTGGGCATCACTATTTAAAATTTGTAAGGCATAACAAATTATGCATAAAAGCCTTAAAGCGCAGAGTGCCATTGAATTTATAACGACGTATGGCACTGTGCTGCTGATAATAGCAATAGTAATATCTGTGCTTTTTCTATTCATTTCTCTCCCGAAATCGCTGCTGCCTACGGAATGCAATTTCTACAACACGTTTGGCTGCTACGACTCGCTGTATGGGGATAACAGCTCTGGCACAATTCTTCTCGTTGTTGCAAATTTCCAGGAGCCAGGCATAGTCAATATAAGCAATTTCAGTGCAAACATAAACAGCGTAAGCAGCACATCCGGCTATTGCGCGCCGCGGGTTGCACTGCAGGGGCAGAAGGTTTACTGCCTGGCGTACTTTGCCGGAAAGAAGTTGGCACCAGGGGCAGTATATTCAGGCACGTTCAGCATGTTTGCGGATTACTGCGCAGTTGCGCCTAGCGAGATATCTACAGCTTATTGCCCTCCGCCCAACGCGACTAGCCATGCCAGCTTCGGCGGCTATATCAGGACCAACGGCGTAAACGAGGAAATAGGCGGAATTTATGCAGTGCCTGTCAACATAAACGTAAGCAATTTCAACTTCTTCGATTATATATTGATGAATTTCATAGAGCCTGGATACCAGGTCAGGATAGATTTTAATCCGGAAAACGTATCGTATAAGCCCCATGAGGTGCCAAACCTGGGAAACATTAGGTTCTTTTACAAGAACGAAGAGCTTTATGACTGGTGCGAAAATTGCAACGAAAGCATGACCAGCAACGCAATATTCTGGGTTAAGCTGCCGCCTGGCACATTTAATACGCTGAACTGCTTCTTTGGCACGTGCCCGTCAAATGTGACCATTTTCATGTATTTCACGCCCTTGAGCACGCAGTTCACTGGTGTGCATTCAGGGCTTGCGCCGCAGCTGACGCCAGTGTACGGGCAATATGACAACGGAGAAGCGGTCTTCAATTATTACACCGATTTTGCAGGCACTGGCGTGCCTGCCAACTGGGTTGATGAACTAGGGGACAATTACACGATAGACAACGGGGCGTTCTTTTCAGGAACCACACTGCTTCAGAAGGTTAACGATTTCCCATTGGACCTGTATAACCTTACAGAGGCACGCATAACCCTTTTTAGTGCAGGCGCAGGTGGCATAATAAGCGGCATTAACGGAACCGGGAAGGACAATGACAGATGCGGCTTCGGGCCTTACAACGACACATGGATTTACGTAGGCCATGGCACTGGGCAGCTGTGCTATGGCGAAACCTTCGGCCTTGAAACCGGCAATTCCACTATAGCTTATTTTGGCACTCCTTCCGGAGTAAGCAGCGCTGTGCCAAGCACAGGCACTTTTACAATAGGCCTTGGCAATAGCTTTTCGTCAGCTTATTACTTCTACAACAGCTCACTGCAGACTGACGGCAGCCTGCCTGGGGGCATCTTCGGCTATTTTGGCATAGAAAACAAGAATGCCGATTTCAAGGTTAGCTGGGTAAGGTCCATTACAATGCTAAGCGGAGGCGCAATGCCAACCATAACATTCGGGCCGATACAAAAAGAGCCATACACTTGATTGCCCTCAGACCATTTTTGATGCAATCTCCTGGGCGGCTATGTCTATCGGGTTTATTATGTGGCTTACACCAACGCTCTTGAGATGCTTTTCCATGTCTGGCGTTTCGGCTATCACTGATATGGGCTTGCTAGGCGCAAGGTTCTTGGCTATTATCGCTGCGTAAAGGGAGCGCGCGCTGTCGCTTGTGTCAACGACTATGTACTTTGACTTGTCAAGCTCGAACTGCTTCATGTCGTCTTCGAGCGTTTCGTCGGCTATGAACGCCTTGTATCCGTAGCTTTTTATCCTGTCAAGCGTTACCTTGTCCGAAACTATCACTATGAACCTTGATGCCTTCTTCTGCAGCATTTTGGCCAATGCGGCATTCGTCGATCCATAGCCTATGAGGATTATATGGTTCTTTAACGCCCTGCGCTCAAGCGCAGACACTCTTCCAGTCATATTTTCTATTCTCGAATTCACAAAACCACTTGATATTATGGTTACGGCGCTAAGAAACACGCTTAGGCCCACCAGTATCAGTATTATGACAAACGCCCTTGCTATGGGCGCAACTGGCACTATGTCGCCATATCCGACGGTCCCTAGCGTAACCACTGTAAAGTATAATGCAGTTAGAAGCGAATGTATTGGCACGTTGAAGTCTCCCCTGCTGCCCAGCTCGTAAGTTATTATTGTCCCTGAAAACAGCACTGCAAGGATTATTAGTCCGTAAACTAAAACCTGCGCTTCTATTTTCATTTTATGCCAGCCCCACGCAAATCTTTTTATAACAAAAGCTTAATTTATTTATGTGACTTGGCTTAAATATCTTTTTGCTGGGATCGCAGCAGCGCTCATAATCGCAATAATTGCAGCGTTTGTTGTCGCATCGCAAAGCAGCGGCCATGGGGAAAAGGCTGCAAGCCCTGTTCCAGTACTGCTTTATACTGTTGGATTCCCTGAAGAGTTTGGCTCGGTCTATGTGGGCAGTGCTGATCTTAGCGCCAAGTACTTAAATCACAGCGCGTACGGGCCTAAGCTTAGCTTCGAACCGCTGCACGATAGTATTTCTTTTGTTGCAAATATTAACAAGAGTGAAACGCCATACGAGCTGGAATATAATTTTTCTAGCGTGAATTTTTCAGTAAGAGGCGAGCCAGTATCGGCCAGGCCAAGCTCTTTTTACTTTAATTACTCTTTGCCTAGGCATGCGCAATACAACGCAATCGCGATAAAATTGGCTTTCTTGCCGCTTGAAATTTACGGTAAGAACACAAGCTTTTACCTAGTGCCTGCTACTTATTTCAGGCAGTATATGGGAAACGTATCTGACGCATACATAAGCATGCAGAATGCAAGTTTTATTCCGCTGCAGAACTATTCGAAATTTTTAAGGGCTAATCTCAGCCTTGCAGATAACGGCTCTGCAATGCGCATAAGCATAAGCAACAATGGCAGCGCGCCGTTCAACTTGAAATATGTGCTTATATCCGGGCCGTTCTTAATGCAAGGCAATGCTGCTGCACTACCTGCTGCAAACTACTCCAAGTCCCAGGAAAGCTTCCTTTATTTGATAGATGGAATAAGCAGGCTCGGAATAAACATGAGCTCCAACACCACTTTGTCTTATATACAGACCAATGGTTCCAGGATTGGCAGATTAGAAGACTATGTGAAAAGCGCACCTTATATGCAGGATAATATTTCAGCAATGTTCAACGCCACGCTTAATGTGTCTAGGCTTGCATACCTTGAGCAGATAATGGAAAACAGCGGCTATTACTATGCAATGCATGCGCTGAACGACTTTGACCCGTATAATTATACCGTAAGGGTTTATGCATCAGGGCTGAATGCCTGGTTTGATTCCTACCATGGCATTCTGGCTTTATACGCAGCTAAAAACACGACTTTGCAGACGCCAATATCAGAAAGCGAGCTTGAAGGCCAGGCATTCGCCATTCAGCCTTCAGGGAGCAGGGACCTTACAGTAGCGCTTGGAAATTTAAGCGGCATAGGAAAGCTGAAAGCCCTGCAAGGCAGCTATTATTCGACGCTTGTTTTCGGGTCTGGCGGGCAGTATGCAATAGAGACTAACGCAAGCGCATAATCAACTTCGCAGCAATGGGTTTTTGCCTTGGTGCAGTATTTTGCTTGCTGAATACCTTATTTCCTTGTATTTGCTGTTTTTTGAAAGCCACTGTATTGCCTCCATATCATGCCAGTGGTAGAGCCCAGTGGCCTGCGTGACAATATCCTGCTCTTCGAATATGCGTATTAGGGTTCCGTGTCTTGGCTCCGAAGTCACGGCGCCCATATATATCACTATGCTGTATTTTCTCTTATAGCCAGAGCCAAAAAGCATATCGTCCAGCACAGCGTCGACTTCCGGCGTTTTCGTGTCTATGTTCCTGTTGAGCAGCGCAAGGGCTACCGCATACGGATTGTCCCAGTTGGCAATGGCATGCAGTATGAAATCCTTGTTATTCGCAACTAGTGCCATGTACTCGATTATCTCGCTATAATTGGAGTACTGTATGCTCACGGACTGCAGTTCACGTTCATCTTCAGAATACAGCCTTGGCAGCACCCTTTGGAATTGCTCGTAGGTTGCAACATTTTTTCGCATCATGAAGATGCTTGACCTGTCATCTGTGTTGTGCTGGTCTATCCTCTGGTATATTATCTGCTCGAATGGGTGTTCCGAACGCATGCCCCGCCCGTATAGGTTTTGCGCTTTGTAGTCGTACCTTACTTTTGACTCTGCCATGCGGTAAAATGAGCGCGACACGTCTTCGAAGACCTGCTCTTTTGTGTATGGCTTTGGATCGATGCGTGAAAAATCCTTAAACACTTCGTTGAACATACTATACCAATACGCAAATCAATTATTTATTATTAGCTTTCCGGCTTTTTGACAATTAAGTTGACAGCATTTGACTGGCGGCAGGCTGCAAAACCTTCAATCAGCAAGGCACCTAAAGCATTTTTGAATGCTTGCAAAAAGCGGCAAAGCCATAATTGCAGTTCCTGCGGCTATCCAATCATAGGCAATTTGGGAAAATGCTGTGGAAACTGGCACAGGCCTGTGCCTGCGCGTATTGCCGCATGGCAAAGAGGCATTATTTGTACAAAAGTAATAAATAATTGAAATAGTCCTTCTTAAAGCTAAAAGTTAGAATAGCTTGGGTGAAAAAAGATGCCAGTAGAATTGAAGAACAGGGAAACTGCAAGGAAGGAAACGAAAAACACAATATCTGACAGGAGCGAGATAGAAAACGCACAAAGACTCGCAGACAGAATCATATACCTTAAAAATCATAATATCAAAAAATATGAGGATGGCGCAAGCGAAGCGGTGCTCGACAACGTTAAGATTTGGCTCAGTTGGATAGCTAAGGTGAACAAAGGCAGCCTGCATGAGCTTGAAATGCTTAAAGCTGCTGCGAGCTCTTCAAACTTCCTAAACATGAAAGAAGAACACGTCAGGGATTACGGAGTGCTGGACCACATTATAAGGCTCGAAGAAAGGAAGATTGACCTGCGTGACCCAGCAGCGAACTTTATGGTTGCAATACGCGACCAGGACGATCTCATCAGAACGCTTGCACTGATGAAAGAGGAGTACAAAGGCACAACGATAGGCAAGCTCGCTGCACATGCGATTGATGTGGAGACAAAGATAAAGAACACCATATCAAACAAGCTAGACGACCTGATGGAGCACTCCATGAGGTGAGCCTGTGCAATGCGTATTCTGTACGCTTGCGGCTGAGCATGAAAAACACCTGTTCGACGGACGACATTGTTATGCCGTCCTGGACATAAATCCTGCTTCGAGAGGGCATATGCTTGTCATAACGGACGAGCATTATGAGACCCTGCTTGAAGTTCCGGATGACGTTGTAGCTGAGCTTTTTATAGTGGCAAAGGCCCTTGGGGCCAAAGCTGTCGAAAGGCTTGGCGCGTCAGGCCTGAACATAGGCACCAACATAGGCAGGATTGCCGGCCAGGAGATAATGCATACGCACGTCCATATAATACCAAGATATACAAATTCGTGGCCGCATGGAAGGAAGCGCCTTTCCGATGCAGAAGGGGGCGAGCTTTTTAATCTTTTGAAAATTGATAGCATTTAAATGGCTTTCTGGAAGCTTGGAAATGTTTAAATAGGCTGAAAGCCGTATAATAGAGTGGTGATACAATGGCCAAAAAAACTTTTGCGTGCAAGGACATAGGGATGCAGTGCGGATTCACAGCTGAAGCGCAGAACGAGAAGGATCTGATGCAGAAGATTGCAAAGCATGCCAAAGAAGCACATGGCATGAACAAGATTGACGATGCAACCATGAAGAAGGTGCAGGCTGCTATAAAGACTGTTTAAAGCTGTTTCTCTGTTTTTAATTTTTCTTGTTTTTATATTTTTCTGATTGATATAGTATTGTTTTAGGTTTAGAGGTGTCAATTTGGCCAAAATGCCCAAGCAACTGCAGGACCATATGGAAAAGCAAGGCTACCATTTTGTAGGGCAGCATTCTGCAGTGAAGATATGCGAATACACCGCTAACGGCCTTCGCGGGGAAACGCTGTGCTACAAATACGCTTTTTACGGGATAAAGAGCTGGCAGTGCATACAGGGCACCCCTGCAATAGGCTGCGACATAGGCTGCAGGTTCTGCTGGAGGCTTATCCCTGAGGAGGAGGGTTTCAAGTGGAACGAGCTCAATGCAGTGAGCGAATGGGACGACCCGGAATTCATAGTGGAGAACATGATAAAGGAGCAGCGCAGGATTGTAAGCGGTTTCAAGTCCATAGCAAACAACGATTTGAGGATGAAAAGGTGGAATGAGGCAAACGACCCAAAGCACGTTGCAATAAGCCTTACAGGCGAGCCGACGTTCTATCCAAAGCTCAGCGCCCTTCTTAGGGCCTTCCACAAGCGCGGCATAAGCACGTTCTTGGTCAGCAATGGCACGCTGCCCGAAGCGATTGCAAGGCTTGACCCGCTCCCTACACAGCTCTACATATCTCTGCAGGCCCCTGACGAAGAAAGCTACATTTATGTGACTAGGCCAAAGATAGCGAATACGTGGGAGAGGTTCCTGAAATCCCTTGAAATGCTCTCAAAGCTTAATACGCGCACTGTGCTAAGGATGACGCTCATAAAAGGGCTCAACATGACAAATCCTGAAGGCTATGCAAAGCTCATATCGCTTGCAAGGGCCAATTACGTAGAGGTAAAGGGCTTTTCATACGTTGGAGGGGCCAGATCGCCTGAAAGGGGCCTGAGCCTGGCAAGCATGCCAAAGCATGATGAGATAAAGGCGTTTGCAGGCGAGCTTGCTAAGCTGACAGGCTATATGTACACAGCGGAGCACGCTCCAAGCAGAGTAGTGCTTCTGTCAAGGGATGAGCCCTCCGCAAAGAGCAGGATAATAGATTTCAGCAAAATACACTGATTGCTTGCTCAGCTCTTTTTTGCAGTATTCTCCTGGCCCTGCAGGTATATCTCGGTTGACAGCTTGAACCTGGATACCGAATGTGCAACAACTTTGCCGTTGCCGTTGAATTTTGCAAGGAAAAGGCCTACGCCCCCGAACATCGCGGTCTTTATGTTGTCCACGAACGTTATTTTGTATTTTAAGGAGGCGTCAAAGCCCGCTATGTGCCCAGGGTCTATTTCAAGGGGGTCTGCGTCAGATACGTTGTATTCTATCACATCACCAGCGACGTGCAGGAATACCATGCCAGGGCCGACAAACCTTTGCAATATCAGGCCAGCTCCGCCAAAGAATGCCGAGCCGACGTTTACGAGCTCTATGCTGAACTTGACGCTCTCTTCGCAGGCTATGAACGCGTAATGCTCGGCTATGAACTGCTCCCCGTCCCCGAGGTTCACAGCGTATATCTTCCCGGGTATTATGCCTGCCATATTGATTATGCCGCCGAAATCGCCTGCGCGGAATTCTGTAAGAAAGCCTGACGCGCCCGTAAATTTGCGCTCTATGGCGCCGACGACGCCCCCTGCTAGCCTCGGGGTCATCTTTATGTCGGAAGACTTGCTTATTAGCTTTCCCGAATCCGAGTAGACTGCCTCGTTCTTGTCAAGCTTTATGTTTATCGACTGCATGCTGTTTCCGATTATTTTATACTCCATTTCATTCACCCTTTTTGCACTCCTATAGCATTGCCTGCGTAGAATATATGCCTTTCAGAGCCGCAGCTTGTGCACTTGACTACAATAAAATCTGATGTGCTTGAAAGCCTGATGCTTGAGCTTACGCCAGGGACCATTGGCAGCAGGCATCTTTTGCAGAATTCCTTTTTCCTTTCCTTTATGCGTATGTTGTAATGCCTGGTTATGCGCATTGCGATTGATACGTACCTGCGCGAGAGATTTTCGTTGCCTCCAAGCAATGCGGCTTTTGCGTACGACAAAAGGAGCGCTATGCGCTCGATAGCTACGCTGGATATGACTTCCTTGCTTTTTTGGCTTTTTCTCATTGGATCATTATTTTACGTTAAGCTCCCTAAGCACAGAATGTATGCTGGTCTCCAGGTCGGCTGCTGCTTTTATCGATACGATGTTCCTATCGATTTCGAAATCTGCATTTGACGGCTCCCCGTGAAACAGCGATACAAGCCTGAGCGTTTCGGCATTCTTGTCCACTGCAAGCTTTCTCCCCTTTACCACGTTGGCCCTTGCAACGACCTTGATGCCATTGCCTATGGCCCATATCTGCTTCGCATTTTTGTCAAAAAGCAGCAGCATATCTAACAGCGGCCTGAATTCGTAGAGCTTGTATTCGTCTATGCCATCGCCATTTACGATTATTATGCCATCGTATTCCGAAGAATCAGCAGTGGATGCATGCAAATCCGGCTTTACTACTGCGCCGTGCTTTCCTACGCACTCGCCTTTTGCATAGCTAGTTAAAGCATATTCTATGCCCCACTTGTCAAAAAATAGCTTTAGCATCGAAAGCGTTTCGTCCTGGAAGTCTTTTGGGGGTATGAATATAAGCATGCGCATTGCAATCATAACAATATCTATCAAAAACTTTATATTGCTTGCCACTGCCGCATTGCATTCAGCGGTTCAGCGGTTTTCAGAAAGAGCGGGATACCCTTGCAAGCCTGTGGCCCTTTGCCTTCAATTCTATTTCGTAGAATACGCCGAACGCCATCTTGTGCACTGTGAAGTTCCTGTCAAGCAGCGACTTGTTTAGCATGGAAAGCATTATTGCAGCTTCCTGCAATGGCGCTGGCTCGGAGAAGAGGTGCGCAAACGGATTCAGCACCAATTGGCCCACTTTTACTTCTGCTGCTATTTTCTGTATCTCTGCAGTGGCCTTGTCTATGACGTCCTCCTTCCTCAGCTCGTCGCCCTTGTCGAAGCTTATGAACAGGAGCAGCGATTCCCCGACGCTTAAAGGCTCGCCCTGCTCTATGACGCTTGACCTGCCATGCTCCTTTGGCACTGCATTGAAATAATCAACGTGCCAGCACAGGAATCGCATTATTTCATCTTTTCTATTGCTGAAAGTGCTGCCTCCTTAACCATTTCCTTTGAATGGTCCAATGAAGTGGTGCCTGCTTCGGCAGATATGTTTACTCCGTAATAGCCGTTGTTTATGTCTGCTATGCCTATTGAAAGGTTGCGCACTGCGGCCTTGCCCTTGCCTGCATGGGAAGCGAATTCCTTCATGAAGGCCTTCTTGAAAGACGCAAAGTCCTTAGCAATGGGCAGCTCTACGCGTTGCTTGAATGCAACATATTCGCTGCGGTTGTGGTTGAGTATGGCTGCTTGGAGCAGTATGCTGTTTGGTATGTATACCTTTGAACCGTCTTCCGAAAGCAGGTATGAATAAACTACGCCTATCTTTTCTACAACCCCGGTAAATCCAGGTATTATCAGCTCGTGCGGGAACGTTGGGGGCATGTTTGAGTACTGCCATGTTGTTATTGTAACTCGCTCGCCGAGCCTGAAGGGCCTTGCAGCTATGATCTCCAGCCCGGCAAGTATGTTTCCAAGGGTGTTTTGCGCGGCAAGCCCCACCACTATGCCTAGGAAGCCTGCGCCGATCAGCAGGCCAGTTACATTTATCTTAAATGCGTAAAGAACACTTATCGCTATTACCGAATACGCAACTACCCTGAACAGATCTGCAATCATGTTGCCCTCTTCGGCTATGAAATGCTTTCCCGCTATCCTGATGCCGTGCGCTACTATCTCTATTACTATTATGCCGAATATTACAATTAGCGCTATGTGCATGTATTGCAGGTATTGCGGCGGCACTACGTGCAAAGCGTCTACAGCCTCTGAGAGCAATACCCCTATTATTATGGCTATTATGCCTATTGCAAGGTTTCGCTTAAATCCGCCCAAAAGAAACATCGCTTAGCTTTCCATGTACGGAGCCAGGTAGTAAGCAACGCTGGCATCGCCTATCTTGTACTCGACCTTTATCGGCTCGTCCGATTTTATTGACATCTTTATTGAGGAGTTAGACGGGCATGCGCTCACTATGCGCTCCAAATATTCAAGGTTGAACGTCGCAGAAGAGGGCTTGCTCACTTCTATCTTCCTTATTGCGTCGGTAGAATTCAGGTGCTCTTCTTCGAGCTCGCCGGCATCGCCCTTTGCAGAGACTATGAATGAGTCCTTCTCTGCCTTGAAGCCTATGTACGTGGAAAGCAGGTTTGCGTCCTTGAGGATGTCCTTGAAGGAGTCGCTTTTGACTTCTACCTGCGATTCGAATTCCACCTTTGGCTCTTTCTCCACATCCTTCTTTACATCGATCATCGGCAGCTTATAGCGCCTGCGGCTGTGCTCGCCTATGAACTCTATCGAAAACTTGTTGTTTGAATCCTTCATTTCAAGCTGCTCCCCGCTCCTGGCGCTTGCCAGTATCTTGCTCAGGTTGTCAAGGTTGAGGCCTATGCTTGCTGCTTTTTCTATATCGTATTTCGAAAAGGCCTTGTTTGGCATTGAGAAGGAAACCATGCTTATCCCGCTTGGATCCATGGCCTTCAATGATATGCCATCTTTTGATATGTTGAATGTACCCTCGTCTATCAAGCTGACTATCGAATCAACGCAATTTTTCCAATATCTTGCATCGTCTATTTTTATCTCAAACATGGCATCACCAAGCACTGAAAAGCACAGAAAAATCAAAGCAAATACTCTCTTAAATGGCATACAAAAATATTTAAGAGTTCCTTTATCGGAAGTTGCCATTGTTTTGGCCATGCGCTGTGCTGCGCACGCATGCTGTTTACACCATTAAAAGCACAGAAACAGAAACGTATTTAAACATATCAGCCCCATTCTGCATGGTGATAACAATGGGAGGAAACACTGAGCATCCATAGTTCCATTTTGATGTGAAATATGAATATTTGGTGATAACAATGGGAGGTCCAGGATCAAGCGGAGACTGAATTGATTTGTATATTAAAAATAATTTCTAATTTTACCTAATTTTATTCCTTTGTGTGATAATGCAAGGGCTTGCCTAGAATATTGCTTCGCTTCCAGATGTCTTGGAAGTATATGCAACAGAGGGCCCGATAGGCTTCATGGTAAAGGCGCGTTTTGACGGAGAGAAAGAGCCTGAGGAAGTCGCTAATTACATAAAGAAGAACGTTTCAAAGGATTACGGCACTCTTGTGAGTTACATAAACTTCAAAAGGTGCAGCAAATGAAGATAGCGCATTGGTACTACAAGCACTTCAACAACGAAAAGCTCATTGAAGAGCTTTCAAAGCCTGTTGAAGGCGAATACGTGGTATTGAAAGAGGGCAACATGCTAACGCGGGTAAAAAAGGACGACCTCCCGGCTTATATAATGAACCTGAAAGAGATGAGCGAATACTACAGGCAAAGGTACGAGAAGTGCGTAAATGAATATGGGCACCTATGCAAATTCGAAGCAAAAGAGCGCAAATAGCTCATTGTGATCCTTGCCTGTTTCATTGCGCATGCGAATAGGTAATGCGCCTTCAGGGCAAATCTTTATTATTTGCTCTGCAATATTATTGCTGGTGCATGATGCTGTTCGGCGCTGATATCCTTGATTGCAAAATGAACATGCGCAGGCGTGCCAGGACTTGTTGCCGAAGGCCGGTGCAACTTATTTAGGTATTAGCATGAGACCCTTTGTTAAGGTTGCAGGCCTTACGAAACGCTTCGGCAAGGGCATTGCCCTTGAAAAGCTGAGCTTGGACGTGAAAGCTGGCATAACTGTGGTCCTTGGGCCTAACGGAGCAGGAAAGAGCACGCTGCTCAGGTGCATGGCAGGCCTTTACAAGCCTGATTCCGGAAGCGTAGAAGTCCTTGGAAAAGACCCTTATTACGACAGTGCAGTCAGGGGCCGCATAGCTTTTATGCCTGACAACTACGGGCTCTATGATTTCCTTAGCGTAAGGGACAACATAAGGTTCTTCGCAAGGCTTTACGGAATAAGCTATGGAGATGCGGACAAAAGGCTGAAGGAAACGCTAAGCATGCTTGACGCCAGCGAATATTTCAACTACAAGGTGGGAGCCCTTAGCCGAGGGACCAAGCAGAAGATACTCCTTTGCAAAGCAGTGCTCAACGATCCGGAAGTCATACTGCTGGACGAGCCAACTGCTTTCCTTGATGCAAGCAGCTCTGACAAGGTAAGGAGTTATCTTTCCGGGCAGGCAAAGGCAGGCAAGGCCATAGTGTTCGTTACGCAGAGGATAGACGAGGCGACGAGGTTTGGCTCAAGGATATTCATGATACGCAACGGCAGGAAGGTTGTCGATACCGGCATTGACAAACTGTTCTCTTACATATTGAAAAACAGCAGCATAAACGTGCGCTTCGCAAGACCAATAGATAGCAAGCTTGTTGAGCGCAGCGGCCTGGCCGGTTCCTGCGTATTGAAAAGCCCGATAATGGCCAATATAAGGATAAAAGGCTACAGAGACATAAGCACTGCAATAAGCAGGCTTATCGAGGCTGGCGCTTTCATTGCAAGCGTTGACTACGCAGAGCCGTTGCTTGAGGACCTTTACACAGGTGGTTCGAATAATGAATAAGGCATTGGTCATAGCAATAAAGGACATGAAGGAGGTGTTCAGCAGCCCTTCGATATACGGGCCGATGCTTGGAGTGCCTATATTCTTCTCGATAGCTCTGCCGTTCCTTACGGTTTATGTGGCGCTTCACGCTGCCCCAAGCATAGCAGCAAAAATCGCGATAACACCAATTGTTGCAAGCGCCGCAAGCATAAAGAGCCTTTCATTCATGTACTTTTTTGCAATAAATGTCCTGGGACCCATATTCCTTACCATACCGATATTTACTGCTTCTGTCATAGCAGCTGACAGCTTTGCCGGCGAGAAGGAGCGCAAAACCTCAGAGAACCTTCTGGCTTCACCCATAAGCAATGGCGAGCTGCTCCTGGGCAAGGTTTCCGCCTCGTTCATACCAACTATATTGCTTACTTTGGCGGTTTTTGGCATATACGGAGGCACGGTCAACATGCTTTCAATGAGCGAATTCGGGGAGTACATACTGCCAACGCCTACGTGGCTCATGATGCTTGCAAGCGCGCCCTTCCTTGCGCTTGCTGCGATAGCGATAGTGGTTTTCGTATCCGCGCACGTAAAAGGCATAAAGGAATCCCAGCAGATAAGCACGCTGCTTGTGCTCCCTATATTGCTTATACCGTTCATATCCATACTCGGCATAGCAAACCTTGACGTCGCGTTCTTCGCCTATGTCATAATTGCATTGGCTGTGGTGGACGCCCTTATATTATACATAAGCGTTAGGAGCTTTAGGAAGGAAAAGATACTTTATTAGCGGTTATAATGGACGTCAAATGCGGAATCTGCGGAAAGCCATTCGAATGCATGGGTATAGGATTCAGGCGCTGCTGGTGTGCAGGCGTGAAGCTTGACAAACACGCATTGAAGCTTTTGAAAAGGAGCGCCAAGGGCTGCGTCTGCAGGAGCTGCCTCGAAAGGCTTACATTAAAGACTGATGACAAAGCTATAAATATATGAAAAAAGAAATGCAGGCTCTATAGTGATAATTTATGGTTATGCGCAAAGAGACCCTTGCGAAAGCGATATTTGCTGCCTATGATTACAAAGATTTGGGGCTAAGCAAAAACGACGCAGATGCGCTTGCAGACTATTTGGTATGCTTTTTCGGCTATAACGATTACGTGGTGGATAATGTTTTGTTCCCTTACGACAGGACGGTATTTTACGAACTGGAAGACAAGGATATCCTAAAATCCATACAGACTTTTGAACTGATCAGATCAAGGAACAAATTTAACAATAATGAATGGCGGTTGAACTATTGGACGTATAATATTGATAGTATAGAAAAATGCTTAAAAATCTGCAAGGAGGAGCGAAGCCCTGAGAAAATTTATAACGAGCTGTTTGATTCGGAAGCTTTCAAGGCTTCAAGGGTTGCAGAAAATGAAACTGCAGCTTATGGCTCGCTGCTTCGCTTAGAAAATAGGGAAAGGACTGAAAAGCACGCTCGTGCAAAGCCGATGCGCACTGGCACGCAGTCTTAGCACTAGTATTTCCGCCTGGACAGCAGAAGAGGCATTATGATGGACATTGCTATTGTGCCTGCCACTACTATAGTATAAAGGTCGCTGCTTATTATCCCTGCCTGGAACGCTACAGATGCTATTATTATGCCTACTGCACCGCGGCTTCCGAGGATTCCTACAGCATCCCTTGCCTTGAGCTTTGACATCCTTCTTTTGGCAACATATGCGTTGAGCGCACCTCCGACCACTATGCTTATTGCAACCATTATTAGCAGTATCTGCAGGTATTTGTCTGTAGGTACAGACACCTCTATGCCAGCAATGCTGAAGAATACAGGTATGAAAAAGCTGTCGTTGAGGCGCCTGAACGTATTCTGCAATATCCTTGTTGTGCGGCTTCCGAACGTTGTCTTGTGTATCAGCATTCCGGCAAAAAGCGCTCCGAGAACATAAGTTATGCCTATGAACTGCAGTATTGCAGAGATCAGCAGGCTTGCAAGTATCACTATCGCAAATATCAGGTCCTCGGCCTTCCTGTCAAGCAACTTTTTGAAGAACTCCCTGGCTTTTTCACCCCTCAGCTTTAACTCCCTGTCAAAATACAGGAATATCGCTATGAATACGGCAAGGCCTATGAGGGTGAGCACTATGTGGGATAGCCTTACCATTGCAGCAAGTATGACAAATGCGAGTATGTCAGTAAATATGACCCCGGAAAGGAGCCTTATCCCGTCTTCAGTGTGTATCAGGGAATACCTGTATACCAGCACGGATATTATGGATATGGAAGGGACGCCTATCCCGATTGCGGTTATTATAGAAGGCGCATAGCTTATGTGGAAAAAGTAAATGGCTATTGCAGACATTACTGCTATGGGGACTACAAAAGACGAAAGCGTGAAATAGATAGCGCTCCTGAAGTGCCCTGTTAATGTTTCTGTAGTTATTTGTATGCCTATGAAAAGCAGCACGAAGAATATCGCAACTTCTGCTATGCTTGACAATACCGAAGACGGGCTTATCAGGTTTAGGACTGCGGGGCCGAGTATCACCCCGGCTATTATCTGGCCAACTATGTCAGTGACTCCGAAGCGCTCGCAAAGCTTGCCAAGAAGTATGGACAGCGCAAGCAGCGCCAAAAGCGATATCAGTATCTCCATTGATTATTGTTCTTGATGAAAGCCTTATAAAACTTATAAGAAGGCGTGTGCCTGCAGGCTAAACACTATCCATAGCCTTCAATGTTGTTCCTGGATTCAAAACGCTCCTTGAATGCAGTTACAACTTCGTCGGTCAGGGTTGCAAACATTTCCTTCTCCGATTTTGGAATCCGTATATGCGGCATGTTCCTTAGAAACTGCGCCATTTCGCTTTGGTCGTTTTGCTCGTCGGCTTTTCTGCGCAGCATTTCCATCGTTGATACTTTTGCGATTGCAGACTCGTATTGCATTTTAAATATTTCTTCGCCGCGCACATTTGCATCCTTCAGGCTTGACAGCACCCATTCCATTGACTGTGTGGGGGTCCTTGGATAATTGTATATATAATCTGCCATCGAAAATCCGAGTATGGTAAAAAAGGATTTGATTGAAATGCTTTTGTCTGCATTCTTTGAGATTTCTATTGCATCTTTCGACGTGCCTGCTTCAAAATAAGGAATGACGCTAAGAAGGCTGGAAAACTTTTCTATGTTGCTGTCGGCTATGTCCTTAAATGCGGACTTTATCTCGTTCGGCCCGATGCCAAGTGATGATATTTCAAATAGTGCTTTGGAGCTATTTTTTGAGTTTGCCAGCATGGACAGTATTTGAAATGCTTCGTAATCGCCTTTTGAAACCTGCTTCACAAGATCAAAAACGGCTTGCTTAGTTTCCATGTAAGCATTTTTCAGCAATGATATATTTATGCTTTGCATGGCTTATCTTATAAAGTTTATTAAGCGTTTAGATTAACATATTTAAATCTTGCCTTTTATAAAATAGCAGTGCAGATAGATGGATGGGAACAAAATTGTTGCTGCAGTCCTGATACTGATACCTTTCATTGCTTATCTTGCTCTTCCCTTATATAATGTTCAATACCCAGAGGCATTAGGGCTTCCGTTCTTTTACTGGTACCAGATAATATGGCTGCCTATATCCGGTTTGCTGTTCTACATAGCAGCTGTGCTTATAGACAAGAACCATGGCAAGGCAGGCAGGAGAAAAAAGTGATAACAAATGCTTAGCGCTATTGGCATTGGAGTTTTCATTGCGTTGTTCATAGTGTTCATCGCAATAGGCATTCTTGGCAAGCGCTTCAGGAAAGGCGACCTTACAAAGATTGAAGAATGGTCGCTTGGAGGAAGGAACATGGGGACTGCTTTGGTGTGGTTCCTTGTAGGCGCCGACCTTTTCACAGCTTATACGTTTATTGCTGTGCCTTCAAGCATGTTTGCAAAAGGCTCCATATTCTATTTTGCAGTGCCATACGTTTCAATAACCTTTGCTATAGCTATGCTTACAATGCCGAGGCTGTGGAGATATTCTAAAAAAAGGGGTTATATAACTGCTGCAGACTTCGTGAAAGACAAGTTCAACAGCAGGACCCTTGCAGTAATAATAGCGATTACTGGCATTGTTGCTGAACTGCCTTACATTGCGCTGCAGGTTGTCGGCATACAGGCTGTGCTTACTTCCATGCTGCTGGGAATAAGCAACGTGGCTTTGATAAGCAGTGCTGCGATAGTCATTGCATTCATAGCCCTCGCAGGCTTTACATTCATAGCTGGCCTCAGGGGTGTGACGCTTACTGCCATATTCAAGGATGCGCTCATATTCATAACGGTCATAGCCGTAATACTTGCAGTCACTTTCTCAATAGGCGGCTTTGGAAAGGCTTTTAACGGGCTTTCCGCAAATTACGTGACGCTGCCAAAGGCGTTTTCCAGCGATTACATAAGTTTGTTCCTGATG
Organism: Candidatus Marsarchaeota archaeon; assembly: GCA_023485295.1. Lineage (NCBI taxonomy): Archaea > Thermoproteati > Thermoproteota > Candidatus Martarchaeota archaeon. Next base: position 73,896 of record JAMCZQ010000006.1, read on the forward strand.
AGCGCATTTGCTCTATATCTTTACCCGCATGCCATAAACGGCAGCCTGAGCGCCAAGGACGACAAGAAGCTAAGAAGGAGCCAGTCCCTGCTGCCGATTTACGCGCTAGGGCTTGCATTCATAGTGCTTTTCGGAATCCTCGTATATGCAGTGCCAGGGGCAATGGCAGTGCTTAAGACAATACCTGCATCTTCAAGAGGCGTTCTGGTAGTGCCTACGCTAATAGCGTCAACAATGCCAGCATGGTTTACCGGCTTCGCATTCCTTGGCATTTTCATAGGCGGGTTGGTGCCTGCGGCGCTGATGGCCATTGCCGTAGCAAACCTGCTTACGAGGAACATAATCAAGGAGTTCAAGCCAAAGCTGGCAGGCAAGATAGAAACAACAACGACAAAGTGGATAGCCGTGATCTTCGAGTTCATAGCCCTTGGATTCGTGTTTGTTGTTCCTGCTACTTATTCGATACAGCTTCAGCTTCTCGGTGGCATAATAATACTCCAGACGCTGCCTGCAGTATTCATAGCGCTATTCACGAATAAGCTAAACAAGTATGCAGTAGGTCTGGGCTGGGCTGCAGGAATAATTTCTGGCATATACCTTGTAGAGTTGGTAAATAATTTTGGGCTCCTGTCAAACTCTTCAATAAAGGCAGGCCCCTTCGGCCTTTTATTTATAGGAGCTATAGCGCTTGCAATAAACTTGGTAATAGTAGCGATAGGCAGCGCTGCTTCGCCGGGAAAGGCCTCCAAGGAGTTTATTGCAGCCACTAAAGGATTATAGTAATTGCTTGTGTGAAATTTGCGCAGGTATGGGTTTTATGGAATCTAAAAGAATTGCCAAACCAAAGCCATTTTCGGTTTATCCCGGTGCATTGGCTGGATGGGTGCTTGATGCTTTTGACCTGAGCATGATGTTCCTTCTCGTCCCGGTGTTAGCAGGCATATTTTTCCCGGCAAATTTTGGATTAGCAATAATAGGCACCTGGAGCATTTACACCACCACATTCATATTTAGGCCTGTTGGCGGAGCCATATTCGGAAGGGTGGGTGACAGGATAGGAAGGAAGCGCGCTATGGTGATTACGCTTGCAGGCCTTGGAGCCATAATATTCCTTACCGGATTCCTGCCGACTTATGCTGCCATAGGCATAGCAGCGCCTTTGCTGCTTTTTCTATTTAGAATAATAACAGGCATATTTGCAGGAGGTGAGTATGGAAACAGCGCTACAATAATGATGGAGACTGTAAAAAACAATAAAAGGGGCTTGTGGGGAGCGGCCATACAAAGCGGCTATCCCATAGGTTATACGCTTGCTGCAATAGTTTTCTTGCTGCTTCATTATGCTTTCCCAGGCACTGCATTTGCGGTCACCGGATGGCGCTGGATGTTCTGGATAGGCATAATACCGGTCATAATAGGCTTGATATTGAGGTACTACATGCCTGAATCTGCAATGTGGTCCGAACTTAGCCAAAAGAGGAAAGTCGCAAGGGCGCCGTTGTCTGCCTTGTTCAAGAACAGCAAAACTACAATGGGAGTTGTAACCGGCATACTGGCCATGACTGGAATTGCCTGGGTGTACGGGCTTACATTGGGCTTTTACCCGACAATTCTTTCAGTAGGCAACTTCATGACATTCCCATCCTACATATACGTAGTCATAATAGCAATATTGCTTTCGCTCATCGGCTATTTCGCGGCAGGCTACTTCAGTGATTTTATAGGGAGAAGGAACGTAATGATAATATACTCCATAATAGGCATAATACTGGCAGTACCTCTGACGTACCTTATAATTACACATTCCCTTGGCTTTTACGGAGCCCTGCTGTTCGCCAGCGCACTTGCATTCATAACAACAGGCGTGTATGGGGTAATGCCTTCGTTCCTGGCTGAGAAATTCCCAACGCAAGTCAGAAGCTCAGGAACCGGAATTGGCTTCAACGGCGGCTTCATACTTGGAAATTGGAGCACTGTGTTCCTGCTTCTCATAGTGGGGTTCGCTGCTGCAAGCTTCTTTGAGTGGTGGGGCGTGTTCGTCGTAATAGGCGAGCTTTTCATATTGGCTTCGGCATTGCTCTCAAAAGAAACGAAAGGAACAGACCTGAAGTCGATAAGCTGAACGATATGGCTCTAAAGCAAGAGGCGGTTTCAATGCCCTTTCGGCTCTGGCTTTTGTTTCTATGCTCTTAGCCTTTGACATTAGCGCCCTACTTGTTTAGCAATATTATGGGGCATTGGGTGCCTGCCAGTTTTTTGCCAACGTCAGTAATGGAATATTTCACGCGTATAGGATGCGAATCGATTACTGCCCTTGTCAGCATCTTTTCTGACTCGAGGGATTTGAGCACCGACGAAAGCGTTCTTGGCGTAAGCCCTGATTTGGACAATATCTCATTGAAGAACAGGCCTTCTTTTTCTGCGTTGAGTATAAAGATCACAGTTATCTGCCAGTTTGATTTTACTATCTTCTCGAGCGATCCGCTTTGCAGCTCATGCAAATCCAGCATGCGCTGCAGCTGGCAAAAATTTCTTGAATTGGCGCTTTTGTGCGCTTTGATAGTGCTTGCCATATGTGTCATCATATTTAGTATACTATTTGTAACTTAGCCTATTAATAATTTGTTTTACGGTTTACATATTCCGCATTCTGCTAAGCAATTAGGTATCTGGATATTAAGATTATTAATGGTTGCATTCTACATATTTTAAGTGATTAAATGTCAGTATTTGTAGATTCGTTGGCTGTGATGCTGCTTGCGCTGGGCTCCAGCGCTGCGCTTCTGGCAATGTATTTTCTTTATGCAGTTAGGCAAAAGAAAACGATAAGCAATCTTGCCGTGCCGATAATTGGCTTTGGTCTGTTTGATGCAGCAAGCGGCTTCCTTATGTCATTCACATGGCCCCTTCCACCAGCATACAACATGCTTTTCGGAGATCCGCTGCTGATTCTGGGCATGCTTATGGTAATGGGCGGCTACATGCTTTATAGGAACATGAACCTGAAAGTGCTTTCCATATTTGGGTTCTTCCTAGGCATATACATTTTAATAGAGGCTGTTGCCATATCCAACCTAAAGCTGGAAACAGGCGCAGACCTGATAAGCTCTATGGGGCTTTATCTGTCTTCAGGGCTTGCAGCGATACTGTCTCCGTTGATATATCTGGACCCAAAGAGCAATAACGGAAAATGGGCCTACTATCTGTTGGCAGTACTACTTATATTGGCAACGTTTGCCGCATTGTTCATAGGTTATGCTGCAATATATGGGCATCTTGCCTCGCCCCCATAACAGTTTTTTATTTTGCTGCCGCGTATTTTCGCGGCATAATTTTAATTTCTTTATTTCGGTGCTAAAGGCAACTATCTATAAATCTTAATCAGGTGGCAAAACGCACAACATGTCAAACAGGGATTTGGCCATACTTACTATAATGTCAATAATAGGGCTTATTGCTTCTGGGGTAGTGATATACGAGCTCTATGTCCTACACCATCCGCCGCCATTTTGCGTACTGAATACTACGCTGGTGTCTACACCATTCAACTGCATGAAAGTCCTTACAAGCAGTTATGCAAATGTCTTCGGGGTTTCTCTGGATTTCGTCGCTTCGCTTTGGTTTATCATAAACATTACCCTTGTTTTCATGCTTTTGTACTTCGCTAAGCCAATGGCTAAGCGCGTTTTCTATGCTCTTTTCGTATGGCGCTTCTTAGGCCTGGCAATAGTTCCATATCTGATCTACTTGGAATTCTTCGTAGTGCACTCTATATGCCTGTACTGCACAATAATGCACGGTGCCATAATCATCGATTTCATAATAGTATCATATTTCCTTTTTTCCAAGCATTCAAGGATACGTGCCGCGCTATTCCAAAGTGCGCCAAAAATTAGCCTGCACCAATAGTAGTTATGCAGGTTTATTTTTCAGGAATTTGTTTATTAGTTTAACGTCGTTCTTATCCTTTTCCCTGCCAAAAACTTTCTTCCAAGCGAGCGCCTCTTCAAGCCTTACCACTGGAATTCCTTCAATAATGTCTGCTTCCTTTATGAGTCTAGCCGGATTCGGATTGTATACGCCGTAATCCCAGTTCTCTCCAACTTCAAAGCAACCCTTTTTGAGCATCTCTCTGCCATTGGGAAATACCTCTACTTCCCACCCCTGACTCTTTAGCCTCTGGTAAACTTCATGCGTGACTAGCACGTCTATGTCTTGCGATTCCCTAATTCCATGGGCTGCAAGCGGCACTGAACCGAAAAGAGCGTATTCTCCGATATGAAAACCAAGTGCCTTGGTCCTTTTTGCTATTTCTTCGAATTTCATGAAAGCAACGCTAAAAACCTAAGCATGGGGCTGCCGAGATTTGAACTCGGATATCCAGCGCCCGAGGCTGGAAGTCTGCCAGGTTAGCGTACAGCCCCGTGATTTTTATAATTTGCAGGCAGATGGTCTTATCTTTGCTTGCTTTTAATCTTTTCCAAGACGTAGCCTGCCTGCTTAATGCGCAGTAAAGATTATAATGCCTTTTCAGTTAGTTTCCTGATCGCCAGCAAAATCTTCGTACAATTCCCTTCTATACTCCGGGTCTGCATCAGACATGGAGAAATAATCAAAAATATCTAGTGCATATTTGCCCCTGAATTTGGCAATTTGTATAAAGCTGCTGTAAAGCATATTTATGGTGTATTCGTATGTTGCGTCGCCAAGATCTGCCGTATAGTCGTCAAAGCTGCGTACAATTGCACTGAAAAGCCTGCTTTTTATTTTGTTTATTTCGCTTTCTTCTGCCTTGGCTTCCCTGGCACTGTCTATGGCATCTAGTGCTTCGGTGTATTCTCTTTTGTATTCGTTGAGCTGCATCGTTATTTGCTTCATTTCCGGTTCTGCGCCTTCAAGCTCCAATGACCGCTTGAGCAGCGCATCAGGATCGAGCCTATGCGCTAATTCCGAAGAAAGAGCGTCGCTTTTTGTGAAGATTGCGACGTTGCGAAGCATTTCCTTGAAATCTTTAAATGCGTTTTCGAATGCAGCGTATAAAATAGGGATTTCGGAATCATCTTCGTCGTAGTATTTTGATTGGGATTCTTGCGCATAGTCGCTTTTGCGCGGCTGCGCATAGTCGCTTGCATCCTGGCCGTCAAACCTAAGGAGCTGTGTGCTTTTGCCATGCAAATTTGGCTTATGAATCGTTTTCCCCATAGCAATATTATTTAATTATGAAAAGCTTATATTTATTGTGCAATACGTGGTCTATCATGGCAACGCAGCAGGAAATAGATATTGCCTATAAATACCCGTTTTCAGAGGAAGCTAAAAGGCTTATTGCAGAGAAAGGGCAGAAACAGATAGAATATAGGTATGTAGAGCTTGGAAAGAGCAGGCTGCAGGCAGATATCGAAGGCAAAGTGGGATACTTCAGCATAGCCATAGACAACGTAAAGCTTGGGTACGTTATAAGCTATATTTACGCCAGGATGCTTGCCAGCGCAATCGGGCTGCCGCAGGTAGTTGACAGCTTTGCGGAAGGGGAGGCTGCAAGGTCGGCTAAAGCAGCCGGCTATGAAAGCGCGTTAGGCATTGAAAGGCTTGCTTCTGGGCTGGGCATGCACATAAATGCAAGCGGCGAGAGCGAGTTTACTGTAAGCGTGTTTGATTATCTCAAAAAGATGCCTGATGGCAATGAGTACAAGCTCGTGAACAGCAGGCTTGAGGGCGGTTTCATAGTCCTTTCAAGAACCGAGGCCGTAGGGTTGCTCAGGGGCGCGATGAAATTAAGGATTCTAGAAGGGATGCCGATACCCAAGGATACACTGCCAAAAGACATCATTGAAGCGGCAAAGGGCATAAGTTTGGCAAAAAAGCGCCAGTATGCCAGGCCGAGCGCTGGCACTTCGTGGATAGAAAAGCTTCTTGCTACGCCCATACCTGATGTGAGGCACAGGGTGGTGAATCTCATACTGGCGCCGTACTTCGTAAATGTAAAGGGCTTGGACGTAGAGGAAGCGGAAAAGTTGATAATCGATTATATAGAGCAGTGCAAGAAGCTTGACCCGAATACAAATATAAGCGACACATATATCGCTTACCAGTGCAATTATTCGAAGAAGAAGGGGACAAAGCCATTATCGTTCTCAAAGGCAAAGGAGCTGCTTGGAGGAATGGTTGACTTCAGCTCTGAATGACAGTGCAATGAAGTGATTTAATGGAATTCAAGGTGCTGTGCGATATATGTGGCAAACGTTTTGCCAAGCACGTATGCAAGCTTTGCGGAAGGCGCGTATGCGATGAGCATTTCGACAGCAAGCTCGGCATATGCACTGCTTGCAAAGCAGGCAGGAAGTAGCAGCTTGGCTAACGCTTCATGATTGCAAAAAGCGTAAGGGTGTTAAGTGGGGGTGCCGGTGGGGGAATAATTAGCACCAGCTTAACACCGAAATTATTATGCCATGATAGGTTTAAATAGTTTTTTAGATTGGCTGCAAGGCATTTTGCAGCCCTTTGACTTTTGCAACAGGGTTACAGCCTCTTGTGCATGTACAGCCGAGCGCTAACAATGAACAGTAGTAAGTTGAATATGAGGAACAGCACAAATGCAAACGACGTGCCAAACGATGACAATGGAGTATAGCCGAAGCCGAAGAGGTATGAAAATCCGTTTGAGCCGGCAAATTTGCTTCCCGGAAGGCCAAGCGAAGCATCGGCAAGCTGGGCTATGAACATGAGGATGCCGAACGCGCCCAAAAGCAGGCCGAAAAGCCTTTTTTTTGAAAGCAGGTATGCTGAATACACTGCTGCCATTACAATTAGGTAGGCAAGAAGTATAAGCCAATGGAACATTCCATACTCCCTAAGGAGAGTATCGAACAAAAGCAGGTATAAGCCTGAAGCGTACACTACTACAAAAGACAATGCCATGCCTTTGCTGAACAAAAGCTATCACTTCTTGGCCCTACGCAAAGCGTATGCAGCGCCGATTATGATTATTATGACTATTATGGCTATTACTATGTATATTCCTGTATTGCTGTATGCAGTTTTTGGCGGAGGAGTGGTTGTAGGTGTTGTTGTGACAGCAGTCGGGGCTGTAGTTGGTGCAGATGTCACTGCGCTAGGTATTTTAAGCAGGAATACCCACATAACTGGCTTGTAGAATTGGGTATTGACTATCTCATTTGATGTTGCGTTGTACTTCCAGACATTTGCAAAGGAATAATTGCCTCCAACGTAGCTTGTCCCTACCTGCTTGCCGCCCAGGAATGTCCATGAAGTCCATGTTGAATTGTATTGTGCGGTTGTGACAAGCGGCCTTGGCGAGCCTGTAGAGTTTACGAATTCTATGGTTGGGGTTATAAGACCGTTTACCAAGTACGCAAACCCGTATGCTGGCACATAGCCAGTAAGCGAGGATGGCGTAGATACGTTTTTAATCGAGTATATTGCAAGGGTGAAATTATATGTAGAGAGCGTCTTGTTTGCCTCCTTGACGTATGTGCCTGCGGGTATTGCTACAGTTATGTACTTGCCATCTGAAGCTTTCAGCGAAAGTGATGCTCCTTTAGAGGCGTTTATTGTTGAGCTTGTTGAATTGTAAAGCGCGAATGTGGGCACAGAAGGCTGCGGCTGTATTGATGTGGTTGTGCTTGCTGAAGGCGACTTCACATATACAGTTAATACTGCATCGCTCACAGAGGGGTCGTCTCCAGTTGCATTGAACAGCACCACATACCTTCCAGGCTTTGCTGATGCTGCTGCGGATATTGCGGCTGTGCCGCTGAACGGAGGATCGCCATATGCACTGCTGAATGATACGCTCAGCCCTGCAGCAGATACATTTGGCTTGTTAGCCACATTTATGCTTGTGCCCCAATAATTGCCGCTGGCAAGCGTTACGTTGTAACTTACCGACGCTGACGACCCAGGAACCAGCGTTATGTTTGCGCTTGACAGCACAATCTTTGAAGTGCCATACCCTGTTCCGGCTGCAAATGAAGTTCCCATCGCTATAGAAACAAACGCTAGAAGAAGAAACAAGCTTATGCGACCCTTAGACATAGAACCACCACTTAATGCCAAACAGCAATATGCTTTCCCGTCCGCAGACAGTACACACATATCGTGAGCAGGCTTAGCTTCCGAGTTCGGGATGGGATCGGGCGTTTCCCTGCTCCTATTACCGTTTGACATTTTATTTTGGGCTTTAAGGTTTAAAAGCGTTGCGCTTGCGCTTATGGATCGCCCAAACAAGACGCTTTGGCTCCTGCGCGAATGCCCGCGCTACTTGTCCCTTTTGTAAAGCTTCTGCATTGCGGATATTATTATATCGGTATACTCATTTCTCGGTATCGTATCTGAATATTGGTCTACGAGCTCTTGGGCTTTTGCGCCGTATTTCTCTGCAACGCTTTTTGCATAGCCGATGCCGTCATATCTCTCTATTATTGATTTTAGGTACTCGATCTCTTCAGGCGTTTTGTCCTGGCGCTTCTTTCTGTATATTGCGTCTATCTTGCGCCTTTCCTCAGGAGTTGCACTCTTATAAGAATGCAACATTATCAGAGTGAGCTTTCCTTCATAAAGGTCGCCGAAGTTTTTCTTGCCGAATTTCTTCTCATCAGCAGTCATATCGAGTATGTCGTCGGTTATCTGAAACGCGATTCCTGCGTTCTCGCCTACCTTTTTAAGCAGGTCCAGTGTCTTCTCGTCCTGGCCCGCGGCTATGGCACCAAGCTGCATCGGGCCGTATACTGTGTAGTAGCACGTCTTGCTGTCAACTATCCTGAAATAAAGGCTTTCGTCTGCTTTGCTCAGGTCCTTTGTATCCTGTATGAAAGTGTTTTCTACATATTGGCCTTCTACAGTATATGACATCATGTCGTAAAATTTTTCGTACAGCCTGTTGCCCTTTTCCGTGCCTACCTGCAGTATGTAATCTTTAAGCATTCGCCACATAGCTATCTGGCCGGTGTCGCTGGCATCTATCGCATGCACGATACCGTATTTCTTATGAAGGGCAGGCTGCCCGCGCCTGAGCTCAGAGTCATCTTCTATGTCGTCCTGTATAAGTATCCAGTCTTCCGAAAGCTGCTGTGCTGCAGCTGGAAGAAGCACGTCTTCAGGATCCGCCCCATACAGCTGGGCTGTTAGCATCACAAGGCCAGGCCTCCTGTAGCTGCCTTGGCGGTCTATATAGTCCCTTGTTATCTTGTAATGCTCGGTAGGTTCCTTTATTGGTATGTATTCGCATATCTTTTCGTATACCTGCTTTCTGTGCTGCTCTATATAATCCAAAAAATCCATAGGTATCGTAGTTTTTAATATAGTTAAAGATAAAAGGGTTATTGTAAGCATGACATAAAGACGAAGTGATTATTCTGTCAATAAGGGACGACATAAAGATCATAGAGTGCCATGAAGTCTACAGGCCTATGGAAGATTCAGATCTTTTGGCAAATGCTGTAGAAAAGTTTGCATCTGGCAAAACGCTTGACATGGGCACAGGCACTGGCATACAGGGCATAATAGCTGCGAAGAAGGGCTGTGAAGTGACTTTCGCTGACATAAGCTCGCATGCAATAAGGTGTGCCAGGCAGAATGCTGCGCTGAACGGCGTTTCAGGCAAATTCGTAGTAAGCGATCTGTTCAGGAATGTGCACGGCAGGTTCGATACTGTTATATTCAACCCTCCATATTTGGAATCGGCCAAACTAGGCTACAAATCAAACGATCCAATAAAGGCAGCAACGGACGGTGGGATAAAGGGAAGGGAACTGATAGACCGCTTTATAAGGGATTCTGTAAAGCATATTTCCAAAAACGGGGCCGTAATTATGGTGGAAAGTTCTGTGAACGGTTATGAAGCCGATGCCGAGCGGCTGAAGGCGAAGATTGTAGGCAAGAAGCACATGTTTTACGAGGATATGGTTGTATTATACTATAGGAGGTGAGGCAATTGGAGATAGAATCTTGCAAAATAGAGAAGGATGATTCCTGGCAGTGCGTGATAGGGCATGCAGGATTCATAAAGACAGTCGATGACCTGTATCAGGCGATGGCTTCGGCTGCTCCAGGTATAAAGTTTGGGATAGGCTTTGATGAAGCCAGCGGAGACTGCCTGGTAAGGTTTGAAGGGAACGACGATGAGCTTACCGATGCTGCGAAACAAGCAGCATACAAGATAGGGGCAGGGCACACATTTGTCATATTTTTCACAGGTGCATTTCCAATAAATGTAGTTGGGGCGCTGAGAAACGTCCCAGAGGTTGCAGAGGTATACTGCGCCACGGCAAATCCTGTAGAAGTGCTTACAGCAAAGGGCAGCATTGGAAAAGCAGTTATAGGCGTTGTAGACGGTTACGCGCCGAAAGGCTTCGAAGACGAGGAGCACGTAAAGAGCAGGCGCGAGCTTCTGAAAAAGTTTGGCTATGTGCCGTGATGCCTGCGGCTTTTCGGAACGCCTTTATGGGCATTGATTAAGCTATACAGCCCTGCGATTATCAGGCATAAGAATATGAATATTATGATGAAGTAGACAATTTTTGAGTAGATACCGACTGCGAAGTTGGGGTGAACCGCCTGCGGCGCAGATGTTGTGGCTTGCTGTGCAGTTGTTGAATTGCTAGGCTGTGTCGCAACGTAGTTCGATACACTCAGAACCGAATTGTTTATCGTAGGGCCGCTGGAATAGCCATAGAGTTTTGTACCGTATAGTTTCACTACTGAATCGTATAATGCAAAGTCGGTGCTTGAAGCATTGGAAGCGATAATATTGCTCCCGTATATTGTTATATTTTTAGAGTTTGCAGCGTATACAGCGCTGCCGTAGATATTGCAATTTTCTATTTCCGTGGAGCTTGAATTTGATATTGAAACAGAGAACTTCGATGGGCCTATGGAGCCGTTGGAGCAGTTGAAGCTGATACTGCCAGCATCTATATCTAGGCTGCGTATGCAGGGTTGCGGCGAAGTGCCTGCATTTTGCCCTGAAGAAAGCACATAGTTCCCAGAGGATAATATAGTCAATTGTTCTTGGCACGATGTAGAATTTATGCTATAAATAGTGCTTGCATTGGCTGCAGCCCCTATTTGAACAGATTGGTATGCCTGTGGCATGATGTACGCTGCCTGCGTAACCAAAAGCAGAAAAAGCAATGGTATGAGAGAATATGTTATGACACTGCGCACAGTCATTTGCACACCGCTTATTGGTATTCGTATGATTTGTTTTTAAGCCTTATGCTTTTCCAGTCAAAAGCAGCATGGGAATAGGCTGCAGCATATGGCGCATGCGATATCTATGCCGTATATTTATAAGCACTTCAAGCCAATACTTATTATGGAATATACAACGCTTGGAAAAACAACTGTTAGGATTTCGGCAATAGGCATAGGAACATGGAAAATACCCAACGGCTCAGAGCAAGCTGTACGCGTGCTCAGGCACGCATTCGAGAATGGAATAAATTTCGTAGATACTGCAGAGATGTACGCAAACGAGGAAACAGTCGGTAAAGCGATAGAAGGACAGGACGGCATATTTATGGCAACTAAGGTCTCACCTGCACATTTCCACTATGACGATGTAATAGAAGCCTGCAAGCGAAGCATAAGCAGGCTAGGGGTGAAAAGCATAGGCTTATACCAATTGCATTGGCCCAATAACCGCATACCAATAGCAGAGACAATGAAAGCAATGGAATGGCTTAGAGACGAAAATCTGATAGATAACATAGGGGTGAGCAACTTTTCAGTAGACGAGATGGTCGCTGCACAAGAAGCGCTGGACCATAGCAAAATCGTTTCGAACCAGGTAGAATACAGTTTTATGGTCCGCGATGCTGAAAACGGGCTGCTCGATTTCTGCAACAAAGAATCCATAACGCTGATAGCCTACAGCCCGCTTGGGAGGGGCGCAATAAGGAAAGGCACGAAAGAGTATGAAACGCTCTCGGAAATAGGAAACAAGTATGGAAAATCTGCGGCGCAGGTGGCTCTGAACTACCTGATTAGCGGTGGTGCCGTTGTGCCAATACCCAAATCGTTGCAGATAGATCATCTTGATGAAAACTTGGGTGCAGTGGGATGGAGGCTGTCAAAACAGGATTACGAAAAGCTAAGGATTGCAGATGGCGCACAAAAAAAGCCGCTTGCTGGGCGCATGCTTAAAGCATTTCTGAAAAACACCACGGCTTGGTCTGTATTGATGGAAAAGGTGGAAAAGCGCAGGAAAAAATGACTTCAGCCCTGCGAATAAACTGATCCAAGCGTTTTTACGTATGGAGTCGTCTGCCCAACTACTGTATCGTATTCTATTGTTAAGTTGCCGTCCAAGGCCTTGCTTCCAACATATATGCTGATGTTTGCCAACTGCAAAGATTGCAGTGTCCCTACGTAATATGACGGATCGGAAGAGCTGAATGATGTCCCATTCGGAACGTAGAAGACCCTTGCATTAAGCATTTTGGCGGTTATGGCTTGCCCTATGCCTGCGCGAAACACGCCGTTAGAATAGCTGGTCTGGGTGCAGAGAAATCCAGAATTTTGTATGCATGTGGGTGAAACGCTGTATAATGTTGGGGTTGCTGCATAAAGCAGCGCAAAATCTATTACAAATATTATTATGGCAAGCACTACTCCTGAAACAAGGATGCCGCCGAATGCGCGCCATCCGCTGATTCCCTGCTGCCTCGCCAGCGATATTATAAGGATTATGAATTCCCAGACTGCCAAAGCCATTATGACGATTAGGCCAATTACCGGTATGAAGCTTAGCCAAAAGAATAATGCTATTGGCAATGCAGAGTACATTATTGCAGTTAGCGTGCGCGAGATGTCCTTCTTCCATATTTTAAACAGGATTTTTGCAAAAAATTGGTATACTGCTGCGTTTATGACGATGCCTATGGGAATGAATATTAAGACATATGCGAGCCCATAAACTGCTGCCATTAATGCAAGGACCGGAGCTGCAAGATGCAGCAGTGCAATGCCCTTGGAAAGCGTTGCCAGGCCGCTAAACGCCAGCGAGCCAAAGGCATATCCCAATAATCCGCCGACTATGGCAGCGAGTATTGCGGGAAGTATGCTTGCCTTGTAATAGAATATTAGGGCGTCGCCAACGCCGTATGTATCGCTTACGCTCCCAGGGTGCATTATTATGTAAAATGCCGACTTTGTGTAATCGAGAAAAGATTTTGGGGCCTTTGTGCCTCTAGTGGATTTCGATGCATTCATTCGTATCACTTTCACGCATTGCGCCAATATGCGTTTGGAGCGCATAGCATAGTATGTGGTACCGCCAACACGTTGATAATCTGTTGGTGATAAAATATAAAAGGCTATTGCTGATAGACATGCCAAATGCAGTGAACATGCGCGGTGCGCAGCTTCATCGGGTTTACTGCTTTAGCGATTCGTATATTTCTGCTGCGCCGCGCAGGAGTATATACGCGGTCAGCAGGCCTATCAAGACGTAACCTATCCATATTGGATATGAGACTACGTATACCAGTACCAGGTATGCAAACGTTACAAACTTTGTTATCTGTATCCCGGCCCTGCTCGCGTTTGACGCATATAGGGCCCTTGCAATCCTCGAATGCATTTTCGATGAGGTGCCTTTTGCACCGAGCAGTGCATCCGCAAAAGAGTGCCTTATTATTATTATAAACAAGACGAACAGGGGCACTATGTGAAGAAACGCGAATGTGACCCATAGCGCGTATTCTGTTACGCGGTCTCCAGCTATGTCAATCCTGGGTCCGTAGGGGGCTATGCTTGATGCATGCTGCTTTATTTCGTGCACCCTTTCCCATTCCTTCTTGCTGCCAGTAGCTGCACGTATATACGTGATGAAGCCGACACGGCCTGAGCTAGCCTCCCTTACTGCAAAATAGCCGTCTATAGCATCTGAAAGAAGCGCTACTGCCAGCAGCAGTATTATCGCTATTGCGTTGAATTTTATTATGACAAGGTATGCAACCAGTATTATCATTGCAGTCCTTATGTATGTAACCATATCCGCGCTCCTGATTTTCACTTCTGCACCTTTTCGTATTTTATGCATTAATCTTTCATTTGAAAAGTGTTATATAGGTTCATTTCAGCGTTGATGCATAATTTTTAATGTGGCTGTGCTGAGTGGGAGCCTTTCAAAACGCCTGTGATTATTGCTGCAAAAATCTTAGTGCTTGTATGGTCATCCGATAATCTTTTCTATGGTGCCTATGCCTGCGAAGCCCTTGCCTGAGTAGATCAGGAACCTGCTAAGGCCCTTGAAGTCGGTGAATTCCTCCGCTGCGACCTTTTCAGAAAGCTTCAGGATGCACTCCATTGCGTTGAGTGCTCTTGCAGTTTTTGATTCTATGGGCTTGCCAGTTGCAGTATTTATGAATTTATCAGTTTGCAGGCTTGCCTTTACCGAAATCCCGTTTAGCCTGAGCTCCAGGCTCTTGCCGAAATTTTTCACAAAAAACACCTTAGCGCTTATTATGGAGGCTGATCTTGTGCGCTTTGTGGAGCTGAGTATGCATCCCCTAGGAAGGGCAATGCGCGGTTCTGCGTAGAGGACTATGCTTTCTCCGGCTTTGGCAAGGCTTGCATCGCGCCCCTTGACTACCAGCCTTTTTACAGTTACGCTTTTGCCTGCAGGGACAACATTCAGCTTTGCACCTGGGCCTACGCTGCCGCTTAGCATCTTTCCAGCATAGGCTTCAATGCTGTCCTTGCCCATCGGCCCCTGTATCAGTATTCTTGCCGGAGCTTTCCTTGCGCCCTCATTGTTTTTGAAAAGCAGCTGCAATAGCGGCATGCCTTTATACCATGGCATGCTGCTAGACGGCTTAGTTATGTTTTCCATATTGTAAGCTGATATCGGGACGTAGTGCACATTTGCGTTCCTTATGCCTATGCTGGCGAAATAGTCTTCCAGCCCTGATCTTATATTTTCAAATGTGCGCTCAGAGTACTTTGCCATGTCCATTTTGTTTACTGCGACTATGAAGGAGCTTATGCCAAGCATGTTCGCAAGGAAGACATGCCTTTTTGTCTGCGATTTTATGCCCTCTTTTGGCGCTGCGGAAACCACAAGTATTGCAGTATCGGCATAAGATGCCCCGCTTATCATATTCTTTATGAGCTCCTCGTGGCCTGGCACGTCTATAAGCTCGAAAGCTCTGCCCATGTATTCGAACTGCGCCCTTGTTGTATCTATAGTCAGCCCGCCCTCGCGCTCTTCAGCGAATGAGTCAAGCATGTATGCTGGTTCAAACTTGCGCTTTAGCCTTGCGCTTGCGGTTTTTGCTTCTTCAACCCTTTCAGGGCTCGCAGAGCCAGTGGCTATGAGTATGGAGCCGATGAGCGTTGATTTGCCGTGGTCCTTGTGGCCAAGTATGGTTATGTGCCTCATTGACATCAATACACCTCACATGTAGCCGAGGGCGCGGAGCTTCTCCATTATATAGGCTGTCTCTTTGTCCTGCTGCCTGCCGCTGCGCTCCTCGACTTTTGTGTTGCGCAGCTCGCTTATTATTTTGTCTATAGTATCAGCATTTGAGTCTACGGGCACTGTGCAGTGCGTGCAGCCGAGGCTCCTGTACCTTTTGCCATTTTTTGCAAAATACAGCGGGTTGACAGGTATCGCTTCCTTTTTTATATAATTCCAGACGTCTATTTCGTTCCAGTCAAGCAATGGGTGTATCCTGACATGGCCCTCCTTGCCTGCCTTTGATGAATAATTGTCCCAGAGTTCCGCAGGCTGGTTCTTATAGTCCCATTTGAAATCCTTGTTTCTGGGTGACATGTAGCGCTCTTTGGCCCTGATGCCGTGCTCGTCCCTGCGTATAGACACTATTAGCGCATCGAAGCCGTATTCCTTCATCACTTCCTTTAAAGCGGTGGTTTTGTTTGCGCCGCAGCAGGCATATCCAGATATCTCTGGCTTTATCTTGCTCTCCTTGACTATTAGATCCAGATTCCATTCCTTTGCAAGCCTGTCCCTAAACTCGTATGTCTCTGGGAAATCTATCCCGTTGTCTATGTGTATTACTGGAAACGGTATCTTTCCTAGAAAGGCCTTCCTTGCTATGGCGAGCATTGTTGTGCTGTCTTTTCCCATGCTCCATAAGGCAGCGACATTGCCGAATTTCTGCTGCGCTTCCCTCAATATAAAAATGCTTTTTTCTTCCAAGTCTTCAACATTTTGCTCTATCATTTTAAGACCCCGCTTATTTACTATTTACTGCCAGTTATTTATTATGCTTGCCCCTGCCGCGCTTTCAGCTTATGTAGCCGAGGGCGCGGAGCTTCTCTGTTATAGATGCGTCTTCGCTGCTCTTCTTTTTCCTGCCGTTCATTTCTGCAACCGTTTCTCTCAGTATGTATGTTGCATAGTCAGATACCGATGAAAAACCTGTGGTTTCTATGCTTTTCTTTATGCTTTCGAATAACGGTGTTGGTATGGTTATAGTTGTGTACTTGCGCCTTGGGGCGACTTTTTGCTTTGCCATTGCATCACTTGCCTTTGCATTTTGCTGCTTGTTTTATATTTTAATGTTATAACATTAATATATAAATAGGTTCCCATTCATCGCAGCTTAGAGAATTTATAAGAATTTGCACATTGTTGTAATTAAGGATTTGCTTGGCGGAAATCAACAGCGGCGCGAACCAAAGCAGCAGCTTCGACATAAACCAGAAGCTTGATGAGCTTCCTGTTGAGTTTAAGCTTAGGGCCATAGACAGGCTGCGAGTCGCAAGGCTGAGGCACAGGCACAATACTGTTTCGCGCATCATGCTGATGCTTGCCCTGCTGGGCCCTGGGATACTGGTAATGGTTGCGGACAACGATGCCGGAGGGGTAATAACGTATGCCCAGACGGGCTCGATATTCGGAATAGGCTTTTTCATACCTTTGCTGGTTCTTTTAATACCTACTACCTACTTAGTGCAGGAAATGACAATACGGTTGGCTGCCGTTACAAGAAGAGGGCATGCTGAAATGATTTGGCGCAGGTATGGCAGCTTCTGGGGGGCTTTTTCGCTTGCGGACCTCTTGATAGCAAATGCATTGACGCTCGTAACCGAATTCATAGGCATAACATTTGGCATGAGCGTATTTGGAGTAAACCCAGTGGCCGCTACGCTAATCGGAGTTGCCTTCATATCTGTAATAACCATGGGGCTTAGGTACCACAAATGGGAAAGGGCAAGCCTTGTTATAGCGTTTTTCAACTTGATATTCATACCATTGGTTATCTTCGCCCATCCCGACTGGTCACTGGTAGCAAGCTCTTTCCTAAACTGGCACATCAACGGCGGCATAAGCTCCTTTTTCATATACGTGCTGCTGGCGAATATAGGCACTACAATAGCGCCATGGATGCTGTTTTTCCAGCAGAGTTCAGAAGTAGATAAAGGCACAGTGCCAGAGGACATAAAGGCGGCAAAGCGCGATACCTTCATAGGTGCTTGCATAATGGGCATTGTTGCAATAGCAATAATCATATTCACTGGTAGCTTGGTATTCGCGCCTTCGAACGTACACAGCACTTCGAGCTATGATATAGCTTATATATTGAGCACAGTTTCAAAAAAAATAGGCATGCTGCCAACTAAGCTTTTTGCCCTGGGGCTTATAGATGCAGGGCTCATTGCCGCAATAGCCCTTACGGCAAGCACATCATGGGCTGTGGGCGAAGCCTTCAGGTGGCCTAAGAGCATGAATCTTCCGTTCTTGAAAGGGAGGAAATTTTATGCGCCTGGCATTGTTAGCATGCTTGTCGCAGCTGCGATCGTGCTTATACCAAACGTGCCTTTGGGCCTGCTCAACATAACAGTCCAGGTAATTGCCTCGATATTCATGCCTGCGGCTTTGCTCTTCCTGCTGCTCTTGGTGAATGACAAAGAGGTCATGGGAAAGCGTGTAAACAGCAAGATTGAAAATGCAGCGATAGTAACAATAATGATAGTGCTGGTCAGCATGAGCGCTTTGTACGGAGTTTCGGTTGTGCTTCCAGGATTGCTTTAGGCGATGCTATGACACTTAATCCAAAGGATTATGATTTTATAAAGGACGAAAAGGACTGGGACAATTTTCTAAAAAGGGAAAAGATAAAGGATTATTCAAAGATCCCTGTAAGCAGGGCAAAGATGTCGGGGTGGGTGAAGATTGCATTCATTTTCATAAGGATATACATTATCGCAATGCTAATTGTAATAGTTTTGGGGTTCCTTCACATAATATAGCTGCGAGCTAAACACAATGATGTTACCTTTTTGAAAGTTGTCAGCGTAGAATTTTGCGCAGCTGCTTTCAGCAAACACAACAACCAGGTCAAAATCTTCTGAACGCCTTTTTAGCATTGAGGCGGTATCCGCATAGCTCTTTTTCCCTGTTTCGTACTCTATTGCGGTTTTAAGCCCATAGATGTATGCAACAATGTCCGGCCCTGTGCTGTTGTCCAGTATGTAGCACATGACTCCGTTTGACGAAAGCCATTCGTAGATGAGCTTGACGTTGACTTCGTGGCTTATGCTAACGCTTTTGGAATGCTTCATCAACCACATGTCATTGCCGTCTTCCAAGATGTCTACGCTCGGGTCACTGCGCATAGGATTTACATCTTTCGCTGTAAAGCCTGGCAATTCCGATAGCCTGACTGGCTTTATTGGGGCTTGGTACTGCTGCTTCTCAGCGCTGAATGTAGCATTAAGGTGCTGTGACAGCTCCCTGTAGCTTTTTGATTTTACTAAGACAGGGGCTTTTAGCCCATCAAGCCTGGCCATGCATTCGTTAGTCCCTATTTGGCCTAGCTTCTCCATTACTGCGCTTGCTGCATCGTTCTGCCCGCGAAGCAGCACAGAAGATGCATACCTTAGTTCTCCGGGCTCTTCGGACCTGAACGTGATAAATGTGGCCGAATTTTCTATCACGTCTTTCGGAAGGCTTGAGGCGCTATGCGTTGCTATTATTAGACCAAGCCCATACTTTCTGCCTTCACGTATAATGCGCTTTATTATGCTGGAATTGCTTGCATAATCCCCTATTATAAATTCTACCTCGTCCATTACGACATAGCTCTTAAGCTTGTGCGAGATTCCATTAAGCCTCATAGCATAGTATAGCCTTGAAAGGGCTTCGTATGTAAATATGTACCTTGACTCCTGGCTTTTGAGCTCCGATACCTTGAAGCTGCGTATGCCGCTGCCTATTGAATAGCTGGAGTTTTTATAATTCTGTGAGAAGAGCCTGCTGTCTAACGATTCTATGCGGTTCAGGATATGGTATAGCCTGTGCTTTTCAGACTGGCTTTTCGAATTTTTTATAAAAATATTAATTTCTCTGGCAAGGTCATTTGGGCCTGGCAGCCTTTCTACAGATGTCTGCTGCAGCGACATTGCCCCTGCTTTCCTGTACATGTAGCCCATGCATCTTGCAAGTTCATTTGCCTGTATGTAGCCTAAGGAGTATACGCTTTGCAGCAAAGAGACCAGCTCGCTTATTCTTTCTTTTATGCTAAGGCCGTCAGGTGCAAATATGTTTATGGCTGATGTCTGGTCGGCGTTTGGCTTTATTGAATTGACTACGTCTGAATGCTCGCTGTTCGAATCGAAAAGCAGTATGCCAACTCCCATGCGCTTTATGTCGATTATCATTGACTTTATTAATGTGCTCTTGCCTAGACCGCTTGAGCCTGCTATTGTTATATGCGGGTTATGCAGCCAGTCTGGGTATACCCTGACCTCGCCTTTCGCTTGCTTCCACACATAAGAGATGCTTGGAGTCATTTGCGATAGTCCGTGCGTCATGGCGAATTTGTTTACCTTTTTTAAGGAGCATACTGCATCGCCTATTGATATGTAGCTTTGCCGCGTGTCATGGCCATTCTTATTCTTATCAGATTTGAAAATATAATCTAGGATCATTTTTACCACGCTTTTAAAATATAAGAAAGAGAGCAGTTGGCTTATAGTTATAAATCTTAGCGAATAAAATATCAGAATGTGCCAGGGTGGCAGAATCTGGTAACGCGCCGGTCTTGAGTTTTCAAAACGTCAAGAGCTGATATAGTGATGTTTGGCGCGACAGGCAAACCGGTGCCCTCACGGGCTTTAGGGTTCAAATCCCTACCCTGGCGCATAATTCTTTATACTGCCTTAAAAGTGCACCTGCCTTATACGTAAAAGCTTACGCTTCGTCTACAAGCTGGTCTATAGTGCGGCGTGCCTTAAAGTCGTCTTCTTGCGCATTGTCCTTGCTGTAAACAAGGCAGATGCCAATATCGCTATATGCTCTCATCAATATCTTCGGTTTTAGATAAAGACCTTTCTCTTTTATTGAATCTATTATGCGCACTGCAAATGCTGATATCTCTGAGAAATCATTTTTATCGAATTTTACCTCCTTGAAATAGCTTGTCTTGCTACCGAAGCGTATGGTAAAATACGTGCTGTTGCGCCAATCATGCCCTATTTTTACTTCTGGCAATGATGGTACTGCATCATAACTGATATGCGAAATGAGCATTTCTCTAAGAACGCGCTCTATGGCCTCGTCGTTTATGGAAAGGCTTTTCAGGTACCTGCTTGACATTACGCTGATTGCGGACTTTCCGGATTCATGCTCTCCGCGCAACAGATCTGCAATAGAGGCATCTGCTGCTAGCTTTCCCATGGGCTTTAATGATAACGCAAGGTAGTCTATCGCCTTTTCGGCCCTATAGTATATCTCGTCGAAATATTTCACCAGAGCGTTTGAATCTGCACTAAGCTCGATGAGCTTTTCCTTGAAATCGCCGTTTAGCAGTTTTTTGTAATCAGTTTTTACTGATTTTGACAACATATAGCTTAATGCATTGCTGACGTCGCGGAAATCTGCATTTAAATCATTAAGAAGCATGGAAAAATTGGCTTTTACAGGGCCGTTGCCCTCATTCGCATCGGAGAACCAGTCTTTTATCTTTTGTATCTCCTTGTCTGAGCTTTCAGCTAACAAATTTGCATTCACTGCTGCTGTGTGCGCTTTGTTGTAAGCGTTCCTTAAACGTTTTGATTCCCGAAGCGCCGAAGTTAAAAGTATGGAGCTGTCTCTTTCCAAAAATAGGTATTGCTGCATGTCAAAAAGCTTTTCGATGCGCTCGTTGAGCTCTGTCATTTCAGCAGTAGATGTACTGCTGATACTCTGTAGGCTTTGTGCATTACGGCTTTTCATATAAAAGAGCATAGAATAGCTTATATTTAGATTTTTCGTAATTTTAAGAATATTAGCAGCGGTTTAGACCGTTAATGGATGGGGATTTGCATGGAAAAAGGAATAGTTTTTGCCGGACTCGGATGGGTCGCCTCGGGAATCACTGCTGTTGCAGTTTTCTTTATAATTAATGGGCAGGGCAGGCCTGATTATGGCATGCTTATAATAGGAACCTTACTTTTTGCCGTAGGTATTGGGATAATAGGGGAACGCAAAAAAATAGGAAGCATAAGGCAAAGGCTGATTGCCAAGAAACAGTCATTTACGGATTAGTTGCACTGGTTCTTTGCTGGCATTTTCTAGATACTGGCCTATCTCCGTTATCTGTTTTTCAAGCTCCTCCTTTTTTCTGTTCGATGGATACAGAAATGTGCTTCGTATTGTTAATATGCCCGTACCCTCTCCGAATATTTTCTCGATGTCTTCGCCTTTTTCAAATTCGCACTTGGGCGTTGCAGCAGTATTCGCACCGTTGAGCTTCTCTTCGTACATCCTCGTGAGGAACTGTAGCTTTTCTTCGTCTATTGAAATCTTGTATTCGATTTTCTGGTATCCATTTTTATCCCTTCCAGAAACAAAGCCTAGCTGGAGTTTTTTTATGGATTCCTCAAATATACTGACTCCCATTTTACATTCCTTTTTGCTATGAAATTAATAGAGGATTATTTGCCTTTCCATATATTTATATTTTTCCGTGCAGGCTGACAACTTGGCAATTAAAAAGAAAAAGGGGTCTTTACGACCCAAAGAGCCAATCCGTACTATGCCATTTTCTATGCTTACGCCAAGGCGGTATGCTGAATTCTTTCCCGTATCCATGCTTGATTTCTTTGACACTGCAGCGGCCTCTATTATCTGCTTGTCCGCCTCTAGGAGCCTACTTGCCAAATTAAAAGACTCCTCAGTGCCGTTTCCGATCCCCATGGATTTGTAGCTGCATTCCACTAGGCGAAGCAATGCCCTCCTCACTCTTTCCTCATGAAGAAACCCTTCATGAAATCTCTTTTTCAGGAGCTTACGCTCGCTTTTGTCGTTCAGATCCATTCAAAACCCCTTAAGACGCGCCTGCTATGTACAGCTTTACCCCAGAATCAGATTTGCCATATTTATATAGTGCATGGCTTGCGCGATGTCCTAAAGGTATATGCCTATGCGAACATATTTATACTTTACTAAAAATCTTGTATAAAAGTATTTATTATTGTATTTTTAGTAAAATTTAAATACTTTTATATGCATAATAATAGTGCCAAGGCAACTTGGCAACCCCAGAGGACGCGCCTGCACTATGTGCAGGCGTTGTCTAATTAGTCTACTGCCCTTTCCTGCATTTCAATTGTGCTTTCATCTGCATTTATCTCTACTTTTATGCCAAGCGGTATGGTTGTTATATACTTTCCATGGCAGCAAGCGTATTCTATAAATGACGGCTTTTTAGGTATCTTGCTGTTTAATGTATCCTGTATTGTGCTGTGCATGTTCGCGTTTATGTAGTCTTCTATAAATAGGTTCTTGAATAAGTACGAAGTTGGCCCTGACGTTTGTACTATCTGCTGCACTGCATTGTTTGGGAATTCCCCAAAAACAAAGCCGTTGGCTTTTTGCAATATTCCTTTCAGCACAAGGGACGAGAGTATATTGTCCAGCATCCATGGCTCCATATTGACGTCTTCAAAA
This sequence comes from Candidatus Marsarchaeota archaeon, assembly GCA_023485295.1. Taxonomy (NCBI): domain Archaea; kingdom Thermoproteati; phylum Thermoproteota; species Candidatus Martarchaeota archaeon. The sequence continues at coordinate 96,820 of JAMCZQ010000006.1, forward strand.
AACAATATTTTGTTTTCAGTACTTGGTATGTAATCGGTCCCTACAAGCAGGGAAAACATCGTAAGATTGCCGCCCATGAGCCTGCCTGAGGCGGTGCCTGGAGTTATGACTTTGCTCCAGCCGCTTTCAATTGGGTTTTTGAGCGAGAGCGTCTTGCCTTCGCTAACCATGCCCATAAGTGTTGACCAGTTGTGCCGCTTTGCGACCTCGTCTTCCTCAGCCAGATCAAATAGCATTGGCCCTTGGAATGTTGGCAGATGCGCCTTCTTCATAAATGCAAGCTGAAGCAGGGTTATGTCGCTATACCCTATGAAGACTTTTGGGTGGTCCATTATGACATCGTAATCTATCGCATTTAGTATGTCTATTGCGCCTGCGCCGCCCTGCAGCACCATTATTCCGTCAACCTTGTCGCTTTTGAATGCGTTTTCTATTTCAGTGGTTCTTGTATTGTCTCCTGCAGTAAGGTACCTTGTCGGAGACTCTCTTATTATGCTGTATGACAGGCTTACCCTGAAGCCATTCTGCTCTATAAATTTTATGGCGTTGGGCAATCCGGTTGTGGATGTTGCTGCGCTTGAAGGTGCAATTATCTTTATTGTGCCACCGCGTCTAAGCCTCGGGGGTTTGAGTATATCTTCATGCATAATTAATATTAAATCCGAAAGGATTTATAGCTTGGTTTTATACAAACCGTTTTGCCTCTTAAAATCGAATGCCGCCAAAAATGCCGCAGCAACTTTTTAATCTGGCCTGGGTAGTACGATGATATTGTGGTCTTGCAGTGCAAGCGATTCGCATTTATGCAAAATCCCATTTGACTTCGCCGTTGCTATGATAACGGTTTTGCTGTCGTGCTGAATTTGGCCCAGGTCTTCTGCGGATTCAAGCGCCTTTAGCCTTTTTACCCCAAGCCAATCAGACAGAATGCGTGCCCATAAAAGCGAATCGGTGGTATAAGCAATTGTGCCTTGTGCTTGCTCCCCGAACCTATTGGCGTCCATAGCAGCGGCTTTGTGCATTTTCCAAAAGCCTGAATTTTTGGTTGTGCTGTCGAAATGCTCCTTTATTATATCAGTGAGCACAGGGTTGCTGTTTTTGAATGTCGCTTTTGCCTCATTTTCCTCATAATCAAATACCACCCATGCCTCTTTTGGCAATTCCTCCAAGAACACATCTGGCTCAAATGATGAATGCACTTTTTTTATCAATGCGCACGTGACTACTTTCGCGCCTTTTGCATGCTTTTTTACCTCTTCTGCCACTTTAGACATGGTTTTGCCGCTGTCAACAAGTTCATCCACTATGAGGATGTAGGAGCTTTGTTTCGGCAACTTTTTCGGGACGCCGTATAATTCCACATTTGCCTTTGCGTTTCCGCTGTCATCGTAATAGCTAGCCCTTATTCCGAGCATCTTGGCCGACTTTAATTTTCTACCCAGCAATTCGGTAATCGCCATCCCACCACGCTCTATGTATATTATGGTTGACGGGCTGCCATATTTTTCTATTATTGTGTCGGCAAGCCTAGCTGCTGACTGTTCCAGTTTTTCATACGTATAAAATTCGATTTTATTCTTGCTTTTTATGAAGCTGAAAAATTCAAGCCATTCCTTTGCGCTTATTAGTGGCTCGCTGAGAACTCCCTTATTCATCATGCTCTTTGATATCCTTGCTGATTGGGGCATTTCAAGCGATGACAGTTCCAAGATCGAATCGTCCATGAATAGCTTTTCAGGTGTACCGTCGAATATTATCCTGCCTTTGCGCATCACCATTACGTGCCTGCAGTATTCCGCAACTATGCGCATGTCGTGCGTGATGAGTATTATTGTTGTGCCGGATGCATTCAATTCTGCTAGTATGTCCATGATTTCCTTGGACATTTTGTAGTCTTGCCCGGTTGTTGGCTCATCTACTATGAGTATGTCTGGGTGCATGGCTATGCTGCTGGCTACAGCAAGCCTCCGCTTTTGACCTCTCCCCAAAAACAATGGATCCTCATCTATTTTGTCGTACAGGCCTACCCTTTTTAATACTTCTTCCGTCCTGCGCTCTGCCTCTGGACCCGTCACGCCTATGTTCTTAAGCCCGTACAGTATTTCTTCCCTGACGCTGCGCGTGAATATCTGGTGGTCTGGATTCTGGAATACATACCCCACATGGTTGGGCATGCTGCGCCTTGCCTTGTTGCTGTGCACGCTTATTCCTGCAACATCAAGCGTTCCAGAACTGTGCTTCAGTATTCCTGCAATTATTTTTGATATTGTTGATTTTCCCGAACCATTCTGCCCGATTAGTGCAACCATTTCGCCTGCATTTATTTCCATGTTGAGATTTGAAATGGCAACGGTGCCGTCTTCATATGCGAACCCGAGATTTGCGGCTTTTATAATTGGCTTCTCCTGCTTCGGCATCTTCCTATCCACATGAAATCCTGCACTACTCGTTCCAAAAGCGTATTTTGGTTTTTCATTAATTGAAAAATACTCTGACAGCTCCGAAACTTCTGGGGTATAAATGTTATACGAAGCCGTCAGCTGCTTGTTCGAATATATATTTTCCGGAATATCCACTGCGACTATCTCGCCGTTTGACATTATGGCCATCCTGTCGGCGAACTTCAACATCACTTCCGGATTATGCTCGACAAGTATTACGGTTATATCGAGCCTTTTCTTAAGCGAAGCGATGGTATTTATTACTTCGAGTTTGCCTGCCGGATCTAGGTCTGATGTTGGCTCGTCCAGTATTAACAGCTTTGGCTGCATGGCCAGGAAGCTTGCTATAATCAGCCTCTGCTTCTGTCCGCCGGACAGCTCTGAGGGATGGACGCTTGCCGCATTCGGATACAGTTCCGAAAGCCCTACAAGCGAAAGCGCCTCTTTCATCCTGTCTTTTATCTCGTTTTCTTCAAGGCCCATGAATTGAAGCCCCATTGATATCTCGTTGGCAACGCTCATGCTCAAAAATTGGCTTTCTGGATCCTGCATTACTATTCCGATTGTGGGCACCATTGGGCCTTTGCCGAATATCTTGTATTCGTCGCCTGTTTTTTTGACTTCGGTTACTTTCTCGCCAAATACCTCGACGCTCCCTGTGATATTCTCTTCGACGTTTGACCTGAGCCGCATTTGATGCGGTATGAGCCCTGCAATCGTATAGCACAGGGTGGTTTTGCCTGCACCGCTTGAGCCTGCTATTCCGAAGAATTCGCCTGCCTCTATCTCCAAGTTGATGTTCTTTAGTGCATAGTCGCCCTTTATGCCTGTGAAATTGGGGTATCTCCAGCTCAAATTGCTTATCTTTACAGCTTGCATTGCAGCCACTTTTTTGTATGTAATTGCCTATGCGTATGCCATGTATAGCGGTGCCAACGCTATTGCAATGCCTACGCCAAGCATTATGTAATCCCTTGCGATCAGGCGCTTCTGCTCCACTAACAATGAAAGGTGCTTTGAAGTTGAGAAGCCCCTTGCTTCAAGGGCGTTGCCCACGTCTACGGATCTTTTTATTATAAGCGTTGTTACAGGGATTGACAGCATTGCGAATTCCTTTGCCTTTTTCAGCAGGTTGGAATTTGTCGCAGATGCGCCTCTGGCGAATTGTGCCTGCCGCACTAGCGCCAGGTCTTCAGCCATTATGTTGAAGCTCCTTGAAATCAGCGAGACAAAGAATACTGCCTTGAACGGCACCTTAAGCCTGTTCAAAGTGGCTATTATGTCTGAGTCCCTTATGCTCATTAACGTCAATAGCGTGAGCAGCACCATTGCCGCATATCCTGTAATCTTTCCTATCCCAACATACAAAGAGAGGGTAGTAACCTTTAGTGTCATTCCCAGTAGAGAGACCGATAATAGTACGGTAGTGCCGATTTGGTTGAATACAATCCACCACAGGAACATTACAAAAAGCGCTATTATTATGACCCCTAGGTAGCTTTTTACAAGGAACTTTATCGTGTGCGTCTCTGCCAAGAATGCCAATGCAAAGGCAAGAACCACAATGTTGTACGCCAGGAATGGCACCTGCCTGTCTATCGATACCACTACTCCGATAGATACTAGGATGAGCAGCAGCAGCTTTATTAGCGGGTTCAGGTTTACGTATATGGAATCGGCTTTTGCTGAAAACAGTATGGTTTTTATGTACTTCTTTCCAGACCTGTTGCTGCCCTCTTCGTTCATGATACCCAACCCGTATTTATCAGGCCAAAGCGCTCTACTACAGGAGTGACGTACTTTGCCAGAAACGGCGCTATCAGCAGCACTATCGCGTCTCCCAGTATCCATAGGCCGGCACCAAGCAGATATGCGCCAGCAGGCACAAATCCAAGCGCGACAAGCACCCAGACGCCCCATAATCCGCCGATTATGTTGGTTATACCCATTACCCATATCGCAAACCATGCTGCGGATTTTTTGCTGCGAAGTATGTCCCTGCCAAGAGGGTCAACGCCATGCTTGTTTAGATAGCCCCTGTAAAGAAGGAATATGAGCAACGCAGGCACGAGATCGCCTATGCTGAATGCCAGGGCAGGGATTATAGGCAAGCCAGTAAGCAGGCCGGAGCCAACAACCGAGCCTATCCAGGCGCCTGCTATCCCCCAGATGCCCCACCAAAGCGTAAATACGACGAAAAACGGGTATGCCCAGTATAGGAAACCTATACCTGGACCGACCACAGGGGTTGCTGCTGCTCCAAGCCAAGAAAGAAGGATTACCACAGCGATTTGTATGGCAAAAAGCGCATATTGCGTTGTAGTAAGCTTCGGTCCTTTCCATTTTAGTGTGTACTGGGAATAGTTCACACTAGGGTTTGAATTTACCATAGACACCCACCAACCAGTTCATAGCAGATATGGGAGCTTCATTTTAAATATTTTGCGCTTGTGTCGCATCTTGCAAAAGCTGCAGCGCTTTGGCTATCTGCCGTATATCTTTGCTGCTTCCTCAAGAACCTTTGCTGAAAACAATTCTTTCCAGTCTTCGCCGCTTTCGATTTTTGCTTCGCATCCCGCAGCTTGCGGATGACCGCCGCCGCCAAGCGCGACTGCAAGCTTTGAGCAGTCGATCGCTTTGCCTGACCTCAGACTCACTTTTCCCGAGTCAGTATTTACAAATATTGCAATGTCTGCCTTTAGCTCGTCTGCTATTATAGTACATGCCTGCGTGCTGCCAAGATGCTTGCTATAGCCTATGCCTAATATCAAGTTGCCAACACTGTGCTTTTCAAGGCTTTCCTCAAGCGCTTTTATATTGAGCTCTGAATCCTTCAGATAGCTGGCGTATGCCTCCTTTGTTATGCTGTTCTTGTAGTTGCCCTTTGCAAATTCCGAAACCAAATCCCTGAGCTTTGCGGTGTTGCCTTGATTGTAGTTTATGTATGTTATTGCTCCGGTTATTTCAAAAAGCAGGGGGTCAAGCTGTTCGTTTCTTATGTTGAAGTCTGCATAATGGGCAATGTTCGCCAGATACGTGCCATACTCCTTGTCTGCTTCGTTTTCAAATAGCTCTTTATACACAAGCTCTGTTGCGCAATAGTTCTTATTCTCTCCTGCAACCAGGTATATGCATTCTGAGCCTATCTCACTAACTGCACTGTCGCTCCATGGATGGTGGTCTATCCAAGCGACTTTGTTCCCTTCGCCTTTTAACCAATGCATAAGCCCCTTTAATACGTCTATGGCGCTGTCATTTACGCTCATATCGGTAAAAATTATGAAAGAGTTGTGCAGCTTTGCTGTCTTAAGCTCGCTGATCATCTTGTCAATGTCCTGCCGCATATAATTGCCAAAGAATATCCTTTCTTTCGGCACGCCTGCGTAATGCATGAACATTGCAGCGCTGCCCATGCCGTCAAAATCGGCAATATGCGTTACATTGTATATGGAAGCCTTATTGCTTTTTATAAGCTCACGAAAGTCTGCTCTGCTCATCATGCTATCGCATCTTAGAATGTAATTGGAGTATAGCCTTCGTCTATGCTTTTTGTTATGTATTCGCCTGCCTTTACAAGACTTACCTTCTTCCCGAGCTTGTCCTCAACTTTGGCGCCCTGGGCAACGAATATGCATGCCGACGGCTTTTCACTTCCAAAGGAGTCTTCTATGAGCTTTGACAGTTCTTCGTCATTGGCTATAGCCACCTCGCTCTGGCCGAAGAAGAGTATTCTTACGTCGTGTCCTGCCTGCTTTTGCCTTGCGCTGAAGTTTATCCCAAGGCTTATCTTGTCCTTCTCCTTGCTCGATATTATTGACAGTATTTTAGTCATCTTTATCACCACCATCCGGGAGCTTTTCTATTATCTCGCTCATTTCCGCGTAATGCTTCTTTATTATTGGCTCCGCCCTTGGCCCTAGCATCTTTTCGGTATTTATTTTGCACAGATTCATTGCTTCTTTTAAGCCTTCTTTTGTAGGATTCTTTATATCAACGTTGCACTTCCTGAAAGCATCTCCCACGAAGAGCTTCACCCTTGCCCTGAGCTCCTTTTTGGGAATTTCCTGCCCCAGTGCCTTGTTTATTTCCACGTTTGCTGTCTCGAAGCAGTTTATGAGGCGTTCTACTGCAACTTCCGGCTTTATCCCGTTGACGCGCACTTTAGCCATTCGGACCACTGAAATATATTACATTATTGTAGCTAAATTATTTACCTTCGAATTCTTTTATAAGACGTAAATACTTGCGAATCAAAGCATTTTTAGATTTTAAAGCTTATTTGTCTGCTTGCGTGATTTAATGGAAAATGAATTGGTTATATGCTGCATGGATAGAAGGTTGAACAATTTCCTTGAGAATGAGTACGGCAGTGCAATCGTTATTAGGAATGCGGGCGCGAATGCTGCACCGATTATGCAAATGGCAAAGCGCATCGTCGAGGATAATGATATAGGTGCAATAACGCTCATAACACATGACGACTGCGGTGCGATGGGCAAGGTATACTCTGTGCTTAAAAATGGCGGTTCTGCTACTGAAGACCTGAAAGAAGCATTGATAAATCAGTTTAATGGCGTTAATTTTAGCACTAGGGAGGAGCTCGAAGAAAAGAATACCGAATTGCAGCTCAATGCGCTAAAGAAGGAGTTTAAGGATATAAAAGTGGTGGCAAAGCCGGTAAAGATGTCTAACATAAAGGTGCCAGAAGACACAAAAGAGCACAAGCTTTTAGTGTTCAGCCCTGGAAAGCCGGATTACAGCAGGGCTTTCAAAAGCCTTGGCTTCGAGCCGTGGCAGTGTTACGTAGTGCAGGGCTCCGTGGGCAACACGCTGCCGGATATGGAGTTGGCAGTCACAGACCTGCATGCGAAGGATGTCTCTTTTATTGTTGGGAATAAGGATAATCCAAGGGATGTAAAACGTGACTTGGATATGGCTTCGCTAAGACTTTCAGGCATTGGCGCAGAAGTAAAAAGATGCGACATAAGGTCTGTAAAGAAAAACTTTGCATGAATGGAAGGATAGTGATTTGCGCTTTGCGCTTGCTGTTTTCTGGGCTGCATGCTCCAGGCTGCAGCGCATTGCCCTGGATGCTTTTTAAGTCCAGTACAGAAAGCTAATAATTGTTTGCGCGTATGTAATTTCGTGAGCGCATGATAAAGGATATAAAAAAGCTTTATTCTGAGTATTGGAAGCACGAGCAGATAAGGCTTAAGCAGGACCCTTATCATTCCATAGAATTTAGCACAACTTACATGTTCCTGGAAAAGTACCTCCCAAAAAGCGGCATTGTGCTTGATGCTGGCGGAGGGACCGGCATTTATGCAATAGGGCTGGCAATGAAAGGCTATGATGTGACTTTGCTGGACATATCGCGCCACAATATAGCAGTAGCAAAGAAGGACATAAAGCGTGAAGGCGTTAAGGAAAAAGTAAAGGCGATGGTCGGCGATATAACAGACCTTTCAGAATTCAAGGATTCCGCTTTTGATGCAGTCTTATGCCTTGGCGGGCCTTTGTCTTTGGTCTATGGCAAATACAAAAGGCGGAAAGCGATATCAGAACTTGTAAGGGTGGCGAAGCCTAGCGCGCCGATATTCATATCAGTAATGAACAGGTATGGCTCCATGTCGCTAGCTCCAAGCAAGTGGCCTGACGAAGTGGCGACAAGCAATTTCGAAAGCGTAGCGACAAAAGGTGAGGATAGGATGTGGATTGGTAAATACTATTGCCATTTCTTTTCGCCGGAAGAATTTGTCAGTGAATTTGAACGCTCTTCGAAGGGAGCCAAGATAATAAATCTTGCAGGCCTTGAAGGGCTGGCAACTCCATCAATAAATGCAATTAATGAGCTTGCAAAGAACAAAAAGGCTTGGAAGAACTGGCTGGACATGCATTATAGGTTATGCACAAAGCCGGAGGTCGTGGGAATAAGCGCACACATGCTCCTAGTTGCAAGGAAAGCATAACGCACTGCTGTGACGATAAAATTGCATCTAGCACGACATTCCGAGATGATTGCGGTTAAGCTGTGCGCCATGCAGTGGGCCTGGAGAGATTTGAACTCTCGACCTACGGCTTATAAGACCGCCGCTCTGACCAGGCTGAGCTACAAGCCCATTGCTGCAGAAAGTTTATGGTGAAAAGCATATTTATTACTTTTGAAAAGCCTGCCTGCAGGCTCATCATGGTATTGTAAGGTTGTTATGCACGTAGCTTGGCTTTTGCGGTACTGCAGGGGTGCCGCCAGTATAGTTTACTATCTCAAGTATCCTCAGTGGGTATGTGCCGTTGACTAGGTTTATCCCAGGCGTAGAAGTGGCGTTTGGATAGACCTGGACAAACCCTGGCAGGGTGCCAAACATAAAGCCCCTATAGAAGTTAGAGTTGTAGAATTCAGTAGGAGCGTCGGTTATGTTGTCATTGGGCGCATTTGGTGTGTACGCAACAAAGTATTCAACAAAAGGTACTCCTCCCAGCGAAACCTCTCCCAGGTCGTACGATAGGGGTATCAAGGCGTTTATTTGCGTGCCGTTGCTGTAGTAAAGCTGCAGGTCGCCATTCTTTGTAGGTACTGTGCTTGCGCATACTGTGCTGTTCGATATCGAAGCGCCGGTAAGCAGGTACGTTTTTATGTACTGCACTGTGCTGTTTGACATAGAGCAGTAGTAATTAATGCTCTGCGAAATGCCTGTTTGGTTCGGAGGAAGCAAAGCCGCAAGGGGAAGAAGCGCGTACTGCGGGTCGTGCGCCAGCTCACATGGCGAATAGCCGAGCGCATACGGGACTGGAGGGCTTAGCGAAGCGCCCTCTGCTATTGCAAATGCCCTTGAAGTGGCATTTATATGCACGCATGCCAGGAAGTCAAGCGCCTGCCATTTTTGTATCAGGCCCTGGTCAAAAACGACATAACGGGTTTGGTTTGTATCCATCATGTTCCTAAGGTTGGCTGCACTGTAGTTCTCTTTCGGGCCCAAGACATAGTTTGCCGCTACGGCGTAATCCTCGGTTGGCTCTGCATTGTCACCGCGTATAACTGCATTGCTATGGCCGAACCAGTTTATCCAGTCGCCATAGTCCCACCATGCCAAAACCCTGGGTGCATTTGGGCCGACATTTGTGCGCATCCATGCGGTAGCAGAGAGCCAATAGCTTGGCACCACATTGCAGAACAGGTCATACCCTATGCTTGAAACCCTGGCTAAAGTATTGCATGCTGTTGCTGGGCTTGCAGAGTATATGCCATTCGACTCTAGCGCCGATACGACGCTGCTTATTTCGCCCAGCATCAGGCTGCCCGTGAGAAGAGTGCCTGCTATGAATACGATGAAGAATATTGCGAAGGCGTACCAAAGGCCCTTCCTGTGCTCGTCGAGCTTGTGCATGAATATGAGAAGCAAAAGATATATCATGGCGAATACAGGGGATATGAAAAACAGCCCTACGCCTATGGCAAGCATTGTGTAGAGCTTTGCGTTGTGCATCGGGTGCGGGTCGAACAGGTCCTTGTAGTTCGTGCGTGTGAATATCTCGTATACAAAGCCGCCGGCTATGCCGAACACTATTGCCAGTATTATGCCTACGAACGAACCTGCTATGATTAGTATGGTGCCTATTGCCACCAGGATGCTTATTATTATTGCCTCTGCGTGCTTTAGCTTGAAGCCGTTATTGAATATGTATATGGCTTCTCCAAGCATTATGCAGAACAGCAGTATGTAAGCCACGCCGAAGTGGGGAAGGTATTTTACTTCTGAAAAGCCTGCAAACATTAACGGCGTAGCTATGGCCATGTACAGTATTGAGGTCTCGCTTTTCTTGTAGAATATGCTTAGGGCTATGAGCACCAAGGCGGCAATGCTTATGATCCATATCAGGATTGGCACGCCGGCTATTGAAGCGCCTATGAACCCGAAGCCTTCCGCCCCGAAGTTGTACAGTGCGCCTGTAGGTATGAACTCCTCGACAGTCATGAACAATGCAGTTGATGGGGTAGTGAACCTTTTGCTGAGGTTGACGTACGCTGTTATCGGCTTCCCTATCGGCGTAAATGCTATGGCCAAAAGCGCTATCACCAGCACAATGACTATCCATTCGAAGTACGCTTTCTGATCCAGCTCTTTAAACAATATCCCGAAGCGTTTCAGGATCCCTGGCAGGAAGTCCATGACTGCGACCGCTATGAGCGCAAGCAGAGGAGCGCTTACTGTTATAGGTATGCCCAATATGCTAGGGATCCTGCCTGAAAGGGTCGCGTGGTATGGGTGGTATGCAATCAGGAACAACGATATGACAAAAAGCACTATTATGTTCATTTGATAGAAATACTTGCTGTTTTTCCTGTGGAGTATGTTTACGATTCCCTGTATCAATATGTATATGGCAAGCACGCCTGCGTCTACAGTATAATAGTGCGCGCCTAGGAACGTGGTAACAAAAGCTATGCCTGCCAGTATCGCAAGCCTTTTGCTTTTCATGTCTTTTATTGCAAGCAGGTATGCAGCAAAGAAGAAGAATAGGGTGAATATGCCCCATGGCTCGAGCAGCTGCTCCCCTGAGACGAAGGTAGTAAACAGCACAGGCATGGTTGCTGTTAGGGTAGCGCCTATCAGCGCTATTTTGTTGCCATATTCATAGTAAAGCAGCACGAATATTGCGAATACAAGCAGTGCAGCGCTTATTGGAGGGTACACGCCCCCTATATAGCTCATTAGCGTTGTAGAGAAAGTCGCATGGTGCGGGCCCAGTGTGTTTGCCAAGTCGTACCAGTAAGCTTCCAGATAAGGCACGATTGGCTGGATGCGCATGTTTGTGCCTGCTGCAACTACAGGCCATGCGCTAGGAGACAGGTACACCTGATATCCTAAGGTAAGTATTGATTCAGCGGCGAGCATGTCGAAATACGGGTCGAATTCGAAGAATTTCGGCGTTATGCCTACGCTCATCATCCTTGTGCCGAACACAATGATCATCAGCAGTGCGAGCACAACGTATGTCCAGTTTATGCTTGTGTGCTTGACTACCTTGGCTTCCGGCTCCGTCGAGAGTTTTTTCAGCAGTATTGCCTCTTCCTGCTCATGGTCCTGCATCAGCCTTTCATGCTCGTCGTGCTGCAGCCTTGCTATGCGCTCCTTGTCCTCTTCGCTAAGGTTTATTGCATTAAGCTCCCGCGAATGCCTGTCTTCGAGCAGTTTCTCTTCCTGCACGTGCTTTTCTATGATGGCCCTTGCGGAATCGTATGCCTTAAGTTCTGACCTTATGCCTTCAAGCGTGCGCTTGGCCTGGACTTTCATGTCTTCGACAAGCTTTTCTTCAGTGGCTGCCTCGGTTCTCCTGGACGCGGAAGGCTTGACGTAGCTTCCAAGCTTTGATGGTGTGAATACGCCCTGCCAGACGCAAAGCACTATGCCGATTAGCGAAAGCACTGCGGCATTGGTCTCAAAAAGCGCAAGAGAGAACGCGAAAAAGTGTATATAATTCATAAAATAAGACTCAATCCATACTGCAGTCGGGGTAGCGACAAGGCCGAATATGAAGCCTATGACTGACTTCTCGAACAGGCCAAACTTTGTCCTGTTGAGCAGCGCAAGGGCGAATAGCTCCCCAGGTATGAATAGGGTCAAAAATGCTATAATGCCTATTAATATTATATCCATTTACAAACCTTGACGGCTTTTTACACTGCGAGCTGGCAATTAGCTGTTGAGTATGGACTTTGGTATCTCTATGGCTTTTATCTCGCGGTCTGGGAATACCGTGCCTGGAGGCACAATTCTGACCTTGACGCCGATGGCGCCATATTTTGGATATGCGGTGGCCCGCCCTTCCAGCACAAGGTTGGTTATGTCTCCGGCTTTAGGTATGTAACCTACGCTCTTCCTTATGACTTTTGCCCTGGCGCCCTTCGCAGCGAGCTTGCCGCTTATTATTATCTCAGCGCCTAGTGCACCGTTTTCCATTATGCTCTTAAGCGTGAACTGTATTATCTTTCTTGGGTTTATAGAGCGCTCCAGCTTGAATGTTATGTCTTTTGCTACAAGCAGCGGCTCTAGCATTTTGTTTTGGATCTCGACAACGCTTATTTGCGGGTTGTTGATGCTGAATTTGTTCTTTATTGTTTCCGTAAGCTCGTTTATGTTCTTGCCTACGCGCCCTATTACCCTTCCCGGATTCAGTACGTAAACCGTTATTCTCGTGAGCACTGGCGTTTTCTGTATTTCTACGCGTGAAAAGCCAGCCCTGCTTAGCTCAGAGCTCAAGTATTTCGATATGTTCATCTTGATTATTGAATCGTCTATGAATTTCATTTCTATGCCCACAGTATCACGCGTTTTTTGCTTCTATGGCAGCTTCCTGCTGCTGTTTTTTGCTTTCTTTCTCTTTGACAGGTTTGCCCTTAGGATTTTCTTCTTTAATGCTTTTAGTCTTTGCAGAATCTTTCGCTTTCTTGGCATTTTTAGACATGCGTTCCTGCATGGCTTTGTTTCTTTCAATAATGCGCATTGCCTTTGTGCCAAGTTTTATGTCTTCCGGCAGCGCAATGCCTATTTCAAGCTTTGCAAACTCCAGATCACTGTGCCTCAGCGTTCCGTAGCCATAACTGTCGCTGTGGTAAAGCATGCCTTTTGATGGGGTGCGCCTGTTTATCTGAGTCTTGTTTGCCGCTGCATGCACCACGAACATGTCTTCGCCGTTGTAGCCCTTGGCTTTGGCATTGCTTATAGCCACGCTTAGGACTTTCCTCGCTATTGCTGCGCACTTCATCGGGTACCTGCCCTTCATGCCTCCAAGCTCGTGCCTTGAGCCCATGCCCTTGTTGTTTGTCCTGAATCTAACTGCTGCTTCGCCGTCTATGACTTTCTGCAGATCTTGGAGAGCCTGGGCCGCATTCTTATAGCGTATGTAGTCGCACACTGCAGCCATGTCCTTGAAACTGGCATTTATGTCTTTTAGACCGGAAAATACAACCTTGTCTGTTTTTATGTTAAAGGAGTAATTCACTTAGCACACCTCACTTCTGCGATAAGAACTTGCTGCCACGAGTTGCCTTTATTCCTGGCGCAGAATGCTGCACGCGCCTTGTAGAGTATACAAACTCGCCAAGCCTGTGCCCAAGCATGTTTGGCTCTATTGTAAGGCGCTGGTATTCCTTACCGTTATAAATATCAAATTGGATTCCGACCCATGAGGGCAGTATTAGCGCTTCCCTAGTCTGCGTCTTTATGGGCTTGCGGTTGCCCGACGCAATGACCCTGGCGACTTTTTCGTTGAGCTTCCGCAGCTGCAGCGAATTTCTTTTCAGCCAGCGCCTCTGCCTTGATTTCACAGTACTTAAGTAGGCTTCGGCGCTAAGCTTCGCTGCCTCTGCTGGAATTCTGCCTCTATATGCTATTCTTTCTGCCATCTGAATCCTTTATCTTTAATTTCATTTCTTCTTGCGGCCCCTTGCCTGCTTTACTCTTGAAACGAAGCCATCGGAATCCACATAGTACAGGTATCCTTCAGCTCTTTCTACTTTTTCGTTGCCTACGCGGGCCTTCCTGCCTGACTTGTTTGCCCTGGTCGGATTCTGCCATACGTAACCATCCTTGCCAAGGTAGTACAGGTATCCTTCCTCTCTCTTTATTGCTTCTCTTGAAATTCTCTCGGCCATGTTAACACCTTAATATTATAACGAGCGAAGCCTTTAAATTATAGACTTTCCGCGTTCTTTACTTTTGTTAAGCGGCCGGATTGCCCGTGCATGGACAAGGATTATATTGATGCCGGAAATATTAATATACCTTTCGTCGCATGCTGCCTGAATTTATTTTACATTTACCTGGTTGAACCCGAACTTTGGCGCGAAATCGTTGTATATGCTTACGGATTCCTTTGCGGTTTCAAGGTCCGGGTCTACATCCATTGCAGTTACGGTGTTAAATATGCGCTCCATCGTCAGCTCCTTGTTTGCAGCAACAAGGAATGTTATTGCTAGTATGTATACGTAATGGTTCTTGTATTTCAGCATGCCTACGCCGTTTATGATTATCCTGTCTACTTCTACGTCAGCACCACGAAATATTCGCTCTATGTTGCTTTTTGTTATTTCTTTGCCTGCAAGGTCTAGCACTCCAGCAGCAACGAAGTACGGAAGCAGCTTGTTCGCTAGCTGCATTGGTATGAGCTTGTTTACCATCTCCAAGCCGCGGCTTTCCTCGCGCTTCAGTAGGTATTCAGACACCGAAGTAAGCATTTTTATTGACTTGTCCATATAGCCTTGAAGTGTTTCGCCTTCTTCCATAAGTTTGCACCTTTGTTTAGTCTGCGAGTATATTGACGCCAGAGGATGTTATCTGGTACGGGACATTAGACAGCCTGTGCGAAGAGTTTCTGAGCTTTGATATCTCTATCAGGTATTGCGCAGATCCGTTGGACTGGTTAACCGCAAGCTTTATGAGGCCATCGAACATTGAGGTTCCGTAGAGGCCTGTGTCGCTTACAAGCACCCTTTCCGGTGTAGCTTCCGCAGTTATGAATGCTGTGATATTTTCCGACTTGAATGCTTCTGTCATGTAGGTTATTGCGCGTGTGTATGTCCTGTCCGAATCCATTACCGGCCTGAGGCTGCTCATGGAGTCGAATACCACTATGCCTGACTTGTTCTCGTTAACAACACCTATTACGTCGTCAGCCACAAACTTCTGGAAATTTTCCCTGCCTTTGAATTCCTCTATGATTGGTTTGTGCACTATGTGTATGAGCTTTTTATCGACAAGGTCCGAAAAGTCCTCAAACGCATAAAAGGCGTTTGTCGCATTCTCGATTATGTCCTCGGCAGTCTCTTCTGTAGTTATGAATGTCGTCGGCCTCTCCAGCCTGGCGTTATGATATAATATTTCCAATGTCATAAGGGTTTTGCCTGTTCCAGGGCCACCCAGAATCAGCACCTGCGAATTTATAGGAATGCCGCCCGCTATTATCCTGTCCAGACCAGGTATGCCGGTCTTGAGCCTTTTTGTCACGCCAGATTCTTGATCCACGTTCATAACAATCACCATTTAGCTTGATCCTGGAATTTTTATTACGAATATGCCTTCGTCCTTGAATTCATAAGGCACGACATTGAAGCTGTGTCCAGTGCCCCTCATTTTTATGACCTCTAACGAAAGCGTGCGGTTGCTTCCCTCGCCGCTCAGATAGAGAGCAATTATTCCGTCGTAAATGAAAAACTCAGGTTGAAATATGAGATTTTGCGACATGGGCGTGCTTACCTCTACAGTAAGCATTGAGGTTACATGGAGCCTGCGCAGTATCTTTACCAGGTCCATAGAAATATTCCTGTATTCCAGCGGGTCTTTTATAAGCAGGCTGACTGCAGATATAGAATCTACAACGACCCTCGATGCTCCGGTAGAAGTTATTACCGATTCTATATTCGATATCCACGTGCCAAATGCGTAGGTATTGTTGTCTGTATTCTTAGCTATGTATCCCTGCTCTACGTCGTTTCCGAATATCTGCAGCTTTTTGCTAGCAATAAGGTCGTCAATGTCCGTCATTTTAGGGAACGCGGTTTTTGCGTTCTCTATGATCATGTTTGTCTCCTCTTCCAGGGAGAATAATATTCCTGTTTCGCCGTTTTTTGCATTGCTGTACAAGAATTCGAATGCCATTAGTGTTTTGCCTGCACCGGGGCCGCCGGCAATGATTACCTGATTTCCCTCTGGTATGCCGCCGTCTATCATTAAGTCTAGATTTTTTATGCCAGTCGCAACGCGGTTCCTCATGCTATCCCGTAGGCTATACTTTTATTATGTACAGCTATTTAATATAACTTTTTGTTTTTGCTTTAACGCGTTTGATGGCAATGTGCATTGCAGCACATTATTTTTTCTTTCTTCCTACGCGCCTGGCTGCTATATGGCCTACCTTCCTTCCTGGCGGTGCATTTCTGGAAGTCATGCTGCTTTTGCCTTTATGATGCTGTTTGCCTCCAAATGGGTGGTCCACCGGATTCATTTTGACTCCACGATTCCTTGGCCATGTGGTATTAAGCACATGGTACATATAGTGGCTCTTTCCCGCTTTTACTATCGGCTGGTCTGTAATTCCTCCGCCAGCAGTCATGCCTAATTGGGCCCTGCACCTGAGATTTAGCGTCGTTGTGCTTTTTGATGGAAGTTGCACGGTTGCCCCTGTGCTTGATTTTGATGTTATTATTGCGAATGTGCCTGCCGAGCGGACAAGCTTGCCCCCATCTCCCGCAGTAGCCTCCAAATTGTATATTGGTATGCCTTCAGGTATGTCCTTGAGCTCTAGTATGCTGCCAAGCGTTGGCTTTGCGTCAGGGCCAGCATAAATCTTGTCCCCTATCTTTATGCCTTCAGGAGCTATTGCGAAGCTGCGGTCAAAATTTTCATACATTAAGCACATGAGCGGCGCAGTGTGGCCGGGATGATTGAAAATGTCTACCACTTCTGCGGTTGTAGACTTTTCCGGGCTTATGTCATAGCTTACGCTTATGTCGAAAGTATTGGGCAGTTTCCTGTAAAGATTTGAGCCCTTGCCTCGCCTTTGCTGCCTTAATTTTTTACCCATGGTTCTACACCAACTTTAGTTTCATTGCAATATCGCTGGCCTTGCTATCCTTTGAAAGGGTTATAAATGCCTTTTTGTCGTTGTACGGCATCCTTACAGTATGCACGCTGCTGACCTTGACTTTGAACACCCTTTCAAATTCATCTTTTATCTCTTTTTTTGTAGATCTGCTGTCCACTATATACACAAGTGTATTGTTCTTCGATATCATGTTCACTGCTTTTTCAGTAGCAAGTGGATATTTTAAATTTGACATGCTCATGCCTTTTTGGATTTTATAAGCGCTGCATTATCTATTGCGGAATCAAGCCCTTCGATGGCGTTTTTGCTCCAGATGACATTCCTTATCGTAGTGCCACCGGGTGCCAGCGCCGAGACTGTCAGCTTTGATAGCGTGCTTGTTACTACCCCTTTGATATTTCCTGCTGGCTTGAAATTGCCTTCTTTGTCTGACGTCACTACGAGCACAAGTTTTCTGTACTTGCGTGCGCCTGTTGGACTTGACCTTTTTTGCTTCATGTTTTCTATTTCTTTATAGACTTCTATTGCCTTAAGGAATTTTACGAAATCCTTGGTCTTGGACAACTTAGAGATTCCCTCAACGACCACTGTGTGCTTGTCCTTGGATTTTGAATATGATGCTGCGACTGCGCTTTTTAAGGCGTTCGAGTACTCTTTGTTATTTACATATTCGACCAGCTTCTTTTCGACCATGTGCGGGTGTGCGCGCTTGCCGCTTACTGCAGAAGGTATTCGCCTTACCCTCCCTAGGGCGCCGCCGCCTAGCTTTTCCCTTGGCCTTATGGCCCTGCCGACGTGCCTCCCTGTTCTGTAAGAGGACATTGCCCCGAAGTACGCTGCTGTTGTCTGCATTCCTGCAAGAACGTAATGCCCCTGCGGCTGGAGCTTCGTAGTCCTTTCAGCCAGGGCTGCCCTTGAAATAAGCCATGGCTTCGGCTCGGCTTCGAACGCGTGCGGCAATTGCACTGTGCCTATGCGTTTCCCGTCAACGTCAATAACTTCAAGTTCCGGCAAGCAGTCACCTTATTATGCTAAGTTTCGGCTCTTTTATGCCACGGCTGTTTCTGTTTTCGACTGACTTCTTCAGTCTTACGATCCTTTTTGCTGGGCCGGGCACTGACCCTTCCAATATGATATAGTCACTTCTTACGAGTCCATAATTCTTAAAGCCCGAGGGTGGGTTTATTTCTTCATTGGATTCCTTTTTGCCCAGTTTAAGTATCCTTTTGTTGTGCTCCGTCCTGTAATTGAAGCCCATCTGGCCTGGCATTGGTACTGTATAGAATGTTTTACCTGGAGTGAATGCGCCAAGCGTGCCGACGTGCCTTATTTTGCCTGTAGCTTTGTGATTGAGTCTTTTTATACCGAAGCGCTTTATCGGGCCCTGCCAGCCCTTGCCCTTGGACACGGAAACTGCATCTACGAATTCGCCGTTCTGGAAAAATTCCTGTGCAGTTATCTCCTTTCCCAGCTTTTCTGAAGCAAATTTTAGCCTTTCTTCGATGTTGCCGCCAGTAATTTGCGCTTCGAATCGCTCTTTGTGGTTTACGCTCGCACCGGTCTGCTTTGGGCTTGACACCACAAGCAACGATACTGCTGTTATTCCGTCTTGCTTTGCAATTTCAGGCAGCTTGGATTCATCAATTTTTGCTTTCTTTGAGCCTATGTGCTGCAGCAATTGCTTGCTGAGTATATCGACTGATGCTTTCCTATATCCTGTGTTCTTGTCTGTTTTGTAAATTCTTATCCCGTAAACTTCCATATGTGGAAGTTCCAGCACAGTGCATGCCTTTATGACCTCTTGCCCTTTTGTAGGAGATTCGCTATCGTCCATTATAGAAACAGACAGCATGCCTGCCTTGTAGGCTACAAGGTTGGATGGGGCTACCGAATCCTGATGCCCTACGCCCCTTATGCGGGGCAGCCTGCGCTGTGCCCGCCTTCTAGGCCAAAACTCTAATGAACCTGCCATTTTGAACACTTATGAATATATATTAGGATTTACAAGATGGGCTTGCTATGCAAAACCGTAGGCTTACAGTAACCAGCGCTTTTATATTTGTGACTTATATTTATATATTTTTACTTTTTTGCGATTTATGGAATTGTCGCTTACACTGCTGATTTCTTCCATCAGCCTTATCTCGTTCAGCGTGCTTTTCAGCGCTGCGTAGAGCGCTGGCGTGTCGGTCGCTTTTATTTCTATGTCTATGCCATCCTTGTTTTCTTTTATGATTATTGTGCTGCGCTTTTGCTTGATTGGTTGCATGGCTTTGCTGTAATAAAACCCTGTGCGCTTTGAAATGTGCAGCACAGCAGTACATTCCATTTTTCCACTATTAATGCAATCCGCGCATCCTTCTGCCAGAAGCAGTCAATGCACGCTCTGCCCTTCTTGGGCTCCTTATTATATTTTTGTAAGCGCTGTCGTTTTTCAACGCAGGGCTGTCTTTAGATGCAAGGATGACCTCATAATATCTCTTTGTCCCTGTTTCTCCTACAAAGTAAGAATTTACTACTTCGTAGTTAGTGAACTTTTTTGCGACTCGCTCTTCGGCTATAAGCTGCACGCTTTTGTGTCTTGAAAAAAACCTGCCGCTTTTTGAGGGCTTTCTGCCACCACCGGCAGTTTGCCTTTTTCTGGTGCCCTTTCTTACTCCGGTCCTGGCTATTATTATGCCTTCTTTGGCCTTGTAGCCCAGCGCCCTTGCCCTTGGGAGATTTGATGGCCGCTCTACTCGTGTTATTGCTGGGTCCTTGGACCAGGCAGCAAGCTTTTTCTTGTAAACATCGCCGCGGTTCTTATAATCATTTATTATAGTTTCTCTTATGTATTTATTTGCGCCCATGTAATCAACGCCTTATTTATATTAGCAAAAGTTTGCACAATATTATGAGCAGAAAAGTTATTAAAGTGTTTGACGGTGTGTTTTGCCATTGCAATGCCAAGGCCTCAATATAGCATAGATCATGCATGCAGCAAGCAGGTGTGATAATAATATTGCTATATTCTTTGGAAATATGCTATGCATGCATAGATTTGAAATTTGATTCTTATGCATAATTTGGATTATATTTAAAATTTATAAAAAAGTAAAGATAGATTTAAATAATAGAAAAGTCATAATATATAAGCACTCATTCTGCGCGGTGCTTCTATGGCTAAAACAAACAAAAACACTAAAAAAAGATCGTCTGGGCCTAAAAGTATTAGGCATAAAACGCATAACAAAAGAGACCAGAAAAAAACGCACAGCAGCTTTAAGAAGATTTCCAAAAATATAAAGAAAGAAAGACAGGTTAGTCGCGCGGCAAACAACGCCAAAAAAAACAGGGCAGGCACGCATTTAAACAAAGTTGCATATGCATCAGAAAATAGCAAAGCCAGCAAGAGCAGCAAGGCCAAAACGACCGCCTTAAAAACTTCGCAGGAAGCTGAAGAGCGCTATACGTCCAACGCAATACAGTACATAGACATGCTCGTAAATGATGCAACAATTGCAGATTATCTGAATAAAAACGTAAGCAGGCATGCGCAAGAAGTTTTGCGGCTTCTGGACACGCCGAAAACGGACGAAGAAATTGCGGCTTCGCTGGATCTTAAAATAAATGCTGTCAGGAGGATATTGAATATAATGCAGGGCTACGGAATAACAAATTACAACATACTCAAAAATGTTGAAGGATGGCTTTCGTTTGCTTGGTATATTAATGGCAATAAGATAGACCAGTTTTTTGACTATGTTAAGAATACTGATATGGCCCAGGGCATTTTGAAAGACGACTGCAACGATTATTTTATATGTAACAACTGCTACAACGAAACTAAATTCATATTCACATTCGACGCAGCTTTCGAAGCAGGATTCAAATGCAACAGTTGCGGGAAGCCCTTGAATCAGGTAGATAAGTCAAAAGTAACTGAATTGCTCAATGCAAAGCCTAAAAGCTTAACAGCATTGCAAAAATAGCTTTTGTAATAGTATTTTGCGTAGCGAGGTAGGGTAGTCTGGAGTGCCCGCCGGGCTCATAACCCGGAGATCGATGGTTCAAATCCATCCCTCGCTAATTCCTGCCACGCACCCCATACTTCCGCTATTCGCAGCTGTTTGTTATATATATAAGTTAATAAATCAACAGTTTATAATCTAAATCAGTAACCGAAAAACAAAAATAAAGATTAAATTTCTAAAACAGCATCAATAATACCGGAACTGAGGGGTAAGCATGGATAGCAAGGTAGCATACCAGTTCGTATGGGATGTATTGCAAAAGGAAAGATCTAGCAACATGCTTCAAATACTGCCAAAAGAATTTTATGCCAATATAAAAGAAGAAATAAAGAACATCAAGTCCCAAAAAATCACAGAAGAGCAGGAACTAGCATTACAGAATATACAAAAAATAACGCAGGAAATATTCGAAAAGAGAAAGCAAAAAATTTTATTGTATGTTGCATACAAG
Source organism: Candidatus Marsarchaeota archaeon (assembly GCA_023485295.1). Taxonomy (NCBI): domain Archaea; kingdom Thermoproteati; phylum Thermoproteota; species Candidatus Martarchaeota archaeon. The sequence continues at coordinate 118,326 of JAMCZQ010000006.1, forward strand.
AGGCAATTGCCTTCTCCTGCAATAAAAGAAGAACAGGAATTATACAATAAAATAGCAGATGTATATGCAAATGCAAAATTATGGCTGGATTCAAGCCAAAGGCAAGAAACACAAAAAGAAACACTGCGTGTGATAATAGATCAGCTGCCTGAGGTGTTCTTGCCGTCTGGCAGAAAAATAGGGCCTTTGCAGAAAGGCCAATTTGTAGAAGCCGAAAACGATATTGACAAAGAATTTTTAATTAGTAACGGACTATGTATTAACCAGCAATGATCAATAAACAAACCAGAAAAGAACCTATTTAAGTGATTTTCATGAAAATAGCACGAGAACTCAATGCATACTGCCCAAAATGCGGAAAGCATACGCCTCATAAGGTCTTGATATACTCAAAGAAGCAAGAAAGCGGCTTAAATCTCGGCAAGCGCAGAAGGGCAAGAAAGCTGAAGGGATATATAGGAAAGGTAAAAGGCCAGGCAACAGTGGTCAAAATCGCCAAGCGGCAAAAGGTACTGCTGCAGTGCGATACGTGCAAGTACAAGGTAGAGCGTGTACTTGGCTCCAGGACTAAGAAAAAACTGGAATTCGCAATATAAATGATATAAATGGAAGGAAAGCTGCAACCAAAGAAGCCAGCGCCAAACGAGCTCGCAATAGCCCAGGTCACCAAAATAACAAGGTTCGGGGCGTACTGCAAGCTCTTGGAATACGATGGCGTAGAGGTATTCATACCGATAAGGGAAGTATCGTCAGGCTGGATAAAAAACATACACGAATACCTGCACCAGGGCCAAAACATAGTCTGCAAGATAACCTACATAGACAACCAAAAAGGCACAATAGACGCTTCCATAAAGAAGGTAATGCCGAGGCAGGCTAAAGAAAAGCTTAGCGTATACAATCTCGAGAAAAAGGTAGCTGTTCTGGTGCAGAAAATCCTAAAATCGCTTAACGAAGAAAAGCAGAAAGACAAGGTAATAAGCACAATATTCTCAGAGTTCGGCGGCTACGCGCAGATGTACCAAAACCTGGTAGAAAATACCGAGCAGTTCGACAATTCCAAGCTTCCAAAAAAAATCAAGACGGCACTGCAGGACTTTGTAAAGGAAAACGAGGCCAAAAAAACACACAAGGTATCATACGTCCTCAAGATCCTTAACGAAGAAACCGAAAATGGCATTACCACAATCAACAATGCCCTTTCAGACGCAGAAAAAAGCAACGTAGAAGTATATTATCTAAGCGCGCCGAATTATCGTATAACTGCAGAGGGCAAAACATACCAGGAATCCGAGCAAAAGATTAAAAGGGCGATAAACACAATAAAAGCAGAAATGAAAGGCGTTGACATATCTGTGGAAAAAGAAAAGCTAAAGCGCGACACAGAAAATGTGATGGACAATATATAATAACAGGTAGCTCTTAATGATGGAAACGAGAATAAGGTACAAAAAAGGGCTTAAGCTCAAAAACCCTGTGCTAATTGTAGGGCTTCCAGGCATAGGCAACGTGGGCAAGCTGGTGGCCGAGCACTTGATAAAGGAATTCAAGGCAAAAAGAATCGCAACACTTTACTCGCCGCATTTTCCGCATGAGGTATTTATGACAAAGCACGGCGGAATAAGAATGGTCAGCAACAGGTTTTACCTGATTCAAAGAAAGGGCGGCAATGACATAGTCATACTTACTGGCGACGCACAGGCACTTACCCCGGAAGGGCAATACGAAGTAAACGACAAAATAGTGAAATTCTTTAAGGAAAAGCTTTCAGGCAACTTCATATATACGCTCGGTGGCTACAATGTCAACGGAAGCGTTGTGGCAAAGCCAAAGGTGTTCGGCAATGCCAATTACAAAAGCGTAATAGAGGAATTCAGCAAAGACGGGATTATATTTGGCAAGGCACATACTGTAATAATCGGATCAGCCGGGCTGATACTGGCATTTGCAAAGATGGAAAAGGTGAAAGCGATATGCCTGATGGGCGAATCCACATTCTTTGACATGGACCCTGCAGCCGCAAAAGCAGTGCTTGAATTTTTAATGAAAAAACTGAAGATCCAGATAGACACTTCGAACATAGACGCCATGATAAAAAAGACAGCAAAAGCACTAAAAGACCTGGAAAACCAGATAAACAACACAGTGCCTTTCCCGAGCACTGGCGACCAAAATCCAGACAAACCGTCATACATACGCTAAGCGCCAATAAAATGCGCCAGTAATCTAGCCTGGTAGGATATCAGCTTCCCATACTAGATGCGATGGAAAAAGCTGAATGCCCGGGTCCAAATCCCGGCTGGCGCATCATACGGCAAAATACGGTGGAAAAATGGCAAAAAGCACTGTTTTTACAGACACTGTGCATATATACGACACAGACGCGCAAGGCATCGTGCATTATGCCGGCTATTACAGATTTTTTACTGATGCCACTGAAAAATTCATGCGCGAAGTAATAGGGATAAAATACCCTCTCCTGAACGAAAACATATGGTTCGTTGTTGTGGAATCAAACGCAGTATACAAAAAGCCTGCAAGGCTTGGTGAAACGCTCACTGTTACTGTAACTCCGGAAATGCTCTCAAAAAAGGCGTTAAAATTCAATTTTGAAATAAGCGGCATAGCGGGCGCCATTTGCAGCGGCTATATAACGCAAGTATCTATAGACAGGCGCAAGTGGCATGCGGTAGAAATGCCCGCAGAGGTCGTGCAAAAGCTTTCAAAGTAAGCCTGTTGCGGCCGCAACTATCACGCTAAAAGCTACAGCAAGCACCGCCGCGAAGAAATTAGAGGTAAACTTATTCCCGAACCCTTGTTCTTCGAATACCCCAAGCACCGAATCAAACACCGTCCCTAAGAACCCTGATACAAGCGTCAGCAGGATCAGGGCAGAGAATGCTGGGCCAGGCGCAATAGAAGCCCCAAGCGGCCCAAAATATATCGAAAACGTAATCAGGAGGCTGCCCAAAAGCCCAGCGCCCAGGCCTGCAAGCGTTATGCCGCCCGAGGTGCCCTTTCGCACATGCTTGAACGTTATTATTGATCTGGGCTCTCCGTCAAGCACGCCGAGCTCGCTGCTGAATTTGTCTGCAGCGACTGCTGCAATGGCCGACACAAAGCCCAGGGCTGCGAACAGCGAGAGCAGCTGCAAATGCCCAGCATTTGCAAAAAAGTAAAGCAGCGCCAAAGCCACAGGCAGGATCCCGTTGGCTATTACGTTTTTAACGCCACGGCTCTTCTCATAAAGCCCCTTCTTTTTCTTGTAGCGCGTGCCTGCCACCGTGGCGATTGCAGATATGAGCAGGAACCAAAGCATGGACAAAAAGAAATAGGGCCCATAGCTGTAGCCGCCGGCAAGCAGCAGCACTACGCCCATGCCCAATGCCACCAGAGTTGCCTTATAATCCAAAGTCAAAAACGATTTCATACTGGAGCCTTTAATAATATTCCACTATTTAGAAAGCTTTTTAAAAGTTATCTTTCATATTATATTACGGGTTCTCTACTGTAGGAAGGTCGTGAAGAACTGGTCGCCTTGCCAGCGTGCAATGCACGCTGGCACTATTTCTTCTTAATGTAGTAAAATGCCTAGCACTTCAGCCGTTGTGCTCTTCAATCGCCATATCCAAACTACTGTATATTAAGCTTAGAAAGGTATATGAATATGCAATACGTAGAATTTGATAGTGAATTTTTAAACGGTGATGCTTTTGCCTAAGGAAAAAGGTGTAAAAACACTTGAAGATTTGCCTGGGATAGGGCCAACAACTGCGGAAAAACTGAGAAATTCAGGCATAGACACACTGGAAAAGGTCGCTGTAACCCCACCGTATGACCTGTCCGAGATTGCAGGGATAAGTGCGGAAAATGCAAAAAAGGCCATACAAGCGGCGCAGGAGGCCACAACAATAGAATACGAGACAGGCAGCGCCATACTGGAGAAGCGCGATGTACTTGGCAGAATTACAACAGGCTCGAAAGACCTTGACGAGCTAATAGGCGGCGGCGTCGAGACAAACGCCATAACGGAAGTTTACGGCAAGTTTGCCAGCGGAAAGACGCAGCTCGCCTTCCAATTGGCTGTCAATGCCCAGCTGCCTCCAGCCCAGGGCGGCCTTGGCGGGGCAGTGCTTTTTGTAGATACTGAAGGCACGTTCAGGCCAGAAAGAATCGTTGAGATATCAAAGGCAAAGAAGCTTGATCCCAACACGGTGCTAAGCAACATAATAGTCGTAAGAGCAACAACAACAGAGAAGCAGATGCTTACTATAGACCGCGCAGACAGCCTGATAGTGGAGAAAAACATAAAGCTAATAATAGTGGATTCGCTTACCTCGCTGTTCCGCTCAGAATTCATAGGAAGGGGCTCGCTCGGGGAAAGGCAGCAGAAGCTCAATGTGCACATACACAAGCTTCAGGCCCTGGCAGACAAATTCAGCCTTGCTGTATACATAACCAACCAGGTGATGGACAACCCTGGCATACTGTTCGGCGACCCTACAACGCCAATAGGCGGCAATATAATAGCTCATGCTGCGACCACCAGGCTGTACATGAGAAAAAGCAAGGAAGACAAGCGCATAATCAGGCTGGTTGACAGCCCAAGCATGCCTGATGGCGAGTGTGTAATAAAGGTTACTCCAGAAGGCATAAAGGATTAAGCAGAATGCTACTGCTCTGCGCCTTCAGACAGCAGCTGTGCGTCAACCACAGTAGCATCGTCAAGCTTCATCAGCCTTACGCCTTTTGTGCCCCTGCCTGTAGTCCTTATAGAATCAACGCTGAACCTTATCGACAATCCGCTAGAGCTGAGCAGCAGTATGCTGTCAGATGTGTTGCAGCGCAACGACTTCACTACGGTGCCCGTCTTCTCGCTGACTCTTATGTTTATGACTCCCTTGCCGCCCCTGTTCTGCAGCCTATACCTGCCTATCTCGGTTATCTTGCCATAGCCCAGAGTGGTTATGCTTGCAACCATGTCGCTCGGTTTTACGGCTATTATGTTTGCAGCAACATCCTTCTGCGAAAGCTTGATCCCGCGCACGCCCATGGCTGACCTGCCCACGGGCCTTACGTCGTCTTCATTGAAGCGTATTGCCTTGCCCTGCCTAGTGGTTATGAAAAGCTCTGACTTCCCGTCAGAAATGCACACATCTGATATGCTGTCGCCCTCTTGCAGCTTCAGCGCTATTATGCCGCTTGCGCGCGGCCTTGAGAACAGGGTGCCCTCGCTCCTCTTAATTATGCCGTGCGAAGTCAGGAAGTTTATGAACAGGCCCTCAAAGCTTCGCGTGTTTATTATCTTTTCTATACGCTCGTGCTCGCCAAGCGGTATCAGGTTCGGCGCTGCTTTGCCTGAACCGTACCTGCTGCCCTCAGGTATCCTGTATGCCTTGAGCCAGTAAGCCCTGCCAAGGTTCGTTACTGCAAAGAGGTAGTCCTTTGACATGCAATGCACTGCCTGCTTTACATAATCGCCTTCCTTCAGCTCCATTGTTATGACTCCCTTGCCGCCCCTGTTCTGCATTTTGTATGCGCTGTCAGTAAGCCTTTTCATATACCCGGCAGCCGTGAGTATCACAGTGCTTTGGTAGTCCTTTATAAGCTCCTCGTTCTCTATATCAGAAGCATCCTCGTATGCAATCTCGGTTCTCCTTACTGTGCCGTAGTGCTCCTTAATTGCTGCAGTTTCGTCCTTTATTATCCTGTACACCACATCCTCGTGCGACAGTATATCATTGTAGTACTCTATGCTTTTGTCAAGCTCGGCCTTTTCAGCGTCTAATGCAGAGCCCTCAAGCTTGGTAAGCTTTGAAAGCTTCATATCAAGTATTGCTGCCGCCTGCTTCTCGGACACGCCATAGCTGTGCATAAGCGCCTCCTTCGCAGCCTTTGTGTCAGAACTGGATTTTATGGTAGTGATGATTCCGTCTATGTCATGCAAAGCTATAATGAGGCCTTCCACTATGTGCCTCCTCTCAGAAGCTATGTTAAGGTCGTAGGCAGTCCTTTGCCTTATTACGGCAACCCTGTGCTCCACAAAAATCCTTATGAAGTCCCGTATATTCAGCGTGAGCAGCCTGTTTCCAAGCACTGCAATGTTCATGACCGGCATCGAAACCTGCATCTGCGTGTGCTTGTAGAGCTGATTTAGCACAACATCCGAATTGGCATCCGACCTTAGCTCAACCACTATGCGCATGCCGCTTTTATCGCTCTCGTCCCTTACTGCACCAACGCCGTCGATGAGCTTTTCCTTAGCAAGCAGGGCAATCTTTTCCACAAGTGCACTCTTATTCACAGTATAAGGTATTTCATCTATGACGTACTGCCTCTTGTGCTGGTGCTCTTCTATATGCGCCTTGCCGCGTATGATGACGCTGCCTTTGCCGGACAAGTACGCTGTCTTTAGCCTTTCGTCCATGAACACAATGCCCCCAGTCGGGAAATCGGGGCCTTTTACATAATCAAGCAGCTCAAGCGGTGTGATCTGCATGTTGTCTATATAAGCCGCTATTGCACTGCACACCTCAGACATGTTATGCGGCAGTATGTTTGTCGCAACCCCTACTGCTATCCCCGATGAGCCATTTAGCAAAAGGTTAGGCACCTTAGAAGGCAGTACAACTGGCTCCTCTTCTGTGTTGTCGAAGTTTAGCGAGAACGGCACTGCACGCTTCTCAAGGTCTGAAAGCATTTCTTCCGCAACCTTGGTCAGCCTTACCTCAGTGTAACGCTGTGCCGCAGGCGGATCGCCATCTACCGAGCCCATGTTCCCCTGCCCTTCTACAAGCGGATAGTTCATTGAAAAATCCTGGGCCATCCTCACCAGCGTTTCATATACGGCTGCATCACCATGCGGGTGGTACTTGCCTATGACCTCTCCGACAATCCTGGCGCTCTTTTTTGTGGGCTGGTCATGCGTATTCCTAAGCGCGTACATTGCATAGAGGATCCTGCGCTGCGCGGGCTTGAGGCCGTCCCTTGCATCAGGAAGAGCCCTGCCCACAATCACGCTCATGGCATAATCTATGTAGCTGCTCTGCATTTCGTTTTCAACAGATACGTCAAGCACATTCGGGTTCTGCTCTTCTGCCATAAATATCACACATCAAGGAACGAAACCTCAGTGGAATGCTCCTCAAGGAATTTTCTCCTTATTTCAACATCCATGCCCATGAGTATGTTGAAAAGCGTATCGGCAAGCTCCGCATCCTTTATTGTTATGCGTTTCAGTATGCGCCTTTTCGGGTCCATTGTGGTCTCCCACAGCTGTTCCGGATTCATCTCTCCCAAGCCCTTGTAGCGCTGCACATTCGCCTTCCCGTCATACGCTTCAAGCATCTTGTTCAGCTCAGCGTCGCTATAAGCGTACTTCACCTCTTTTCCATGCGCAACCCTGTATAGCGGAGGCTGTGCAGCGTAAACATTGCCTCTTTCTATCAGGGACCTAAGGTACCTGTAGAAAAAGGTCAGCAACAACGTCTTTATATGGCTTCCGTCAACATCGGCATCAGTAAGGAATATGATTTTGCCGTATCTTAGCTTTTCAGGATTGAAGCTCTCCTTTATGCCAGTGCCCAAAGCGGTTACTAAGGCATGAAGCTCTGCATTGTTGAATATCCTGTCTTCTGTGGCTTTTTCCACGTTAAGTATCTTGCCCCTAAGCGGAAGTATGGCCTGGTAAAACCTGTCCCTGCCCTGCTTGCTCGAGCCCGCAGCGCTGTCTCCTTCGACTATAAATATCTCGGATTTGACAGGGTCTGTTTCAGTGCAGTCAGCCAGCTTTCCAGGCAGTACTGTCCCTTCAAATGCATTCTTCTTTCTTGCCAGCTCGCGCGCCCTTCGCGCGGCTTCACGCGCTGAAGCTGCCTTTATTATCTTTTCCAGCATCTTGCCTGCTTCGCCAGGATTTTCCTCCAGATACTCTGACAACTTCGAATAAATAGTGCTTTCTACAATGCTCTTTATATAGGAATTCCCAAGCTTCTCCTTTGTCTGGCCCTCAAATTCCGGATTTGGCATAAGTATTGATATTATCGCAACCAGCCCTTCCCTTATGTCATCCCCCTCAATTTCAGGCATTCCCTGCTTTTTGTAATTTTTTTGCATATATGATACTACTGCGCGTGAGAGTCCGGACCTGAAGCCCATCACGTGTGACCCGCCTTCAGGGGTTTTTATACGGTTTACAAAGGAATACAGGTTTTCCCCGTAATCTTCAGTATACTGTATGCCTATCTCCACCTTTACTCCTTCGACGTCCTTTGCTATGTACATCGGTTTGGTCAGCGTGCTCTTTGAAGTTGTCAGGTATGCCAAAAAATCCATTATTCCGTTTTGTGCATAAAATTCCAGTTCTGACTTTTGACCTTCCCTCTCGTCTATTAGCTTTATGCGCAGCCCTGGGCTGAGGAATGCAGTGTCGCGCAGCCTTTCCACAAGCGCTGTAAAATCAAATTTGTTTGTGGAAAATATCTCAGAATCAGGCTTGAACCTTATCGTAGTGCCTGTTTTGCCATTGCTGCTGCCCACCTCTTCAAGTTTTGTTATGGGCATGCCCCTGCTGAAGCTTTGCGAATAAACCTTGCCATCCCTCATAACTGTTGCGTCTGTCCTTTCGGACAGCGCATTTACCACAGTCATGCCGACGCCATGAAGCCCGCCAGAAACCTTATATGCCTTGTTGTCGAACTTTGCTCCTGCATGTATGGATGTCATAATCACTTCCAAAGCAGGCTTGTTCTCCTTGGGTATGATATCTACTGGTATGCCCCTGCCATTATCAGTGACTTCTGCAATATCGCAGCCGTCAGCGTCACGCTCCAGATGCACTGTTATCTCAGTGCATACTCCAGCAAGCGATTCGTCTACTGAATTGTCAATTATCTCATAAAGCAGGTGATTCAGGCCCTGCACGCCGGTAGAGCCTATATACATCGCCGGCCTTTTGCGTATGCCCATGGTTCCGGAAAGGACAACGATGTCTTTAGCACTATACTCATTTTCACTCATAAAACCAACCAGACTAAGGCATGCAGGCAGCAATAAAATGATGCGCAATATCGCCTAATATCTATTGGCATTTTACATTTAAAACCCTTTTGGTAAGCCAAAACATGCAAGACGCTACCAGACACTGGCTGAATGCCAGCCCCAAAGGAATGTCATAAATCAGTCCATGCGCTGTGAAAAGTAAGGTATAAATACTTAACGATGCATAATTATATGAATACATGTATATAAAAAATGTAGATGCTTATTATAAACGACCGGATAAGATGTGAGGGCAAATTTGATCAATTCAAACCGACGCATCAAAAACGGCAGGCATGTTATATACTATAAATAGGTGTAAAAATGGCAGAAAATAACTCAGGACAGGTTGTATTGCTTCCAGAGGGAGCAACAAGACTTTTAGGCAGAGACGCGCAGCGCACAAACATTGCGGTTGGCGTAGCAGTAGCGAATGCGGTAAAGACCACCTTAGGACCAAAGGGCATGGACAAAATGCTAGTAAGCGACTTGGGAGACATAGTAATAACCAACGACGGCGCTACGATACTGGAGGAAATGAATGTAGAGCACCCAGTGGCAAAAATACTCGTAGACGTGGCAAAAACCCAGGACAGGGAGGTTGGCGACGGCACCACAAGCGTTATAATAACTGCAGGCAGTCTGTTGAAGGGCGCCGAGGAGCTCATAGAGCAGGGCATACACCCAACGATAATAATAAAAGGATATAAAATGGCAGCTGCACGTGCTGCTGAAACACTGGCCAAATATTCAAGGAGCGTAGATCTAAACGACGACCAAACGCTGCAGAAGATAGCTATGGTGTCAATGGGCTCAAAGAATATAGGCGATGAAAATACAAAAATGCAGATTGCAAAGCTTGTGATAAAGGCAATCAAGCAGGTAATGGAAAAGGACAAGGCAAACCACGTGCACGTGGACCACGACTTCATAAAGGTAGAAAAGAAAGCAGGCGGCAGCATATCAGATACATCCCTGATAAACGGGGTGCTGATAGACAAAGAAGTGGCGCACCCAGGCATGCCGAAGTCCATCAGCAACGCAAAGATTGCGCTTCTTGACGTAGCGCTGGAGATAGAGAAGACAGAGACAGACGCAAAGATAGAGATAACGTCGCCTGAGCAGATACAGTCCTATTTGCAGCAAGAAGAGCGCATGCTCAAGGAAATGGTAGAGAAAGTCAGGAAAAGCGGCGCTACCTTTGTTGTGACGCAGAAGGGCATAGACGACGTTGCACAGCACTACCTTGCGAAGGCTGGCATAATGGCAGTAAGGCGCGTCAAGAAAAGCGACATAGAGAAGCTCGCAAAGGCAACCGGCGCAAAGATAATAACAAGCCTCGATGACCTATCGCAGGATGACCTTGGCTTTGCAGGCCTCGTTGAGGAACGCAAGATAGCTGGCGAGCAAATGGTATTCGTGGAGAAGTGCAAGGATCCAAAGAGCGTTACCATATTCATAAGGGGCGGCTCTCAGCAAGTAATAGACGAAGCCGAAAGGTCCATAGCAGACGTTATAGGTGCGGTTGATGCTACCGTAGAAAACGATGGCAAGTATGTCATAGGCGGAGGCAGCATAGAAATCGACCTTGCAGACGAGCTTAGGGAATACTCTAGCGAGGTAGGCGGAAGAGAGCAGCTTGCAATACAGAAGTTTGCAGACGCACTCGAATCCATACCAAAGACCTTGGCAGAAAGCGCAGGCATAGACGCTATAGACACTCTTGTACAGCTAAGGAGCAAGCACAAGAGCAAGGAGGGCAAGGTATATGGAGTAGACGTATTCAGAAACGCAGTAGGTGACATGAACAAGGCAGCAATATACGAGCCTACAAAGATGAAGATGCAGTCCATATTCAGTGCAAGCGAAGCCGCGGAAATGATCCTCAGGATCGATGACATAATAAGCTCGAGGAGCAAGCCTGGGGCATCAGGAGGCGGAATGCCAGGAGGCATGCCTGGAGGAATGGAATGAAGGCCCAAGCCTTCATCCCAGGCAAACCTGGGCTTAGTGCTTTAAGCTTTTTCTTCTTTATACCTATGGTCTTGCATGCCCAAAACTAAAAATACCGTAATATTGGTTCTTGGCTCGCCAGGAGCAGGCAAAACCACCCTGATAAACAGCCTTCCAAAAAGACCAAACACCAAAGTAATAAACATAGGCACCCTAATGGAGCATGAAGCGGCAGCCGAAGCAGTTACAAGGGACAGGCTTAGGTATCTTAGCACAAACAAGATACGCGCCCTAAGAAGAAAGGCTTTCAAGCGGATAGGGGCAATGTCAGGCACAATAATAGTGGATACGCATGCAACTGTTGAAAAAGGAAATAAATTTATATTTGGACTTCCAATAAAAGATTTACATTACATGGGCAAAATATCAGGTATCATATATGTAGACGCAACGCCTGACGAGCTTGTAAAGCGAAGGCTTGCCGACACGGTGAGGAAGAGGGAGAATGATGACCTCGAAGTGCTCAACCTGCAAAGGCAGATAAACCTTGCTGTAATGAGCGCATATGGGTCTGAATTTGACATACCTGTATATATATTGCACAACAAGGAAAACAAGCTTGAAAAATCAATCGAGGATTTCAGCAAGTTTGTTACAGACATACTGGAAAATACATGATAAAACAGCGATTTTATGGTTGCAACAATAGCGCTTAACACTGCAATGCCGTTTACTACAATGGCGATAATAATAGCCATAGGCCTTGCTTATATTGCTTTTTCAACATTTGCCCAGAGGAAAGTCGGCAATCCGAGAAGGATGAGGGAGCTTCAAAAACGCATGAACGACCTCTCAAAGGAGCTCAACGCCCTGATAAAGGCGCATGCACCGCAGGAAGAAATAAGCAAAAAGCAGAGCGAACTGATGCCGCTAATGAGCGAAAACATGAAGGTTTCTATAAAGCCAATGCTCGTCATACTGCCAGTATTCTTTGCGCTCTATTACCTGCTGCTTCCTATGGCATTCGGCTCAATGGCAAACGAGTACGTGATGTTCCTGGGGTCTTTTAAGCTTAATTACCAGGGGGTATTTTTTGCATGCGTTTTCATAATAGGCATAATAACTTCGATATCGATAGTAATCTACGACAGGGTGAAAATGCGCAAGGAAAGCCAGAAGGAACCCCAGTCGCAGCCTGCAACGCAGTAGAATAATTATAAATAGCTTTACGCATAAACCTATTCTGTCAAATAACAAATTGGTGTTTATTTTGCCAAAACCGATGTATAGATCGCATAGCATGAAGAAATCGCAGCGAGTGACCAAGTCCAAAAGGACCGTCACGCATTACCGCAGGGGCAAGAATTCCATGCCTCACTGTGCAATCTGCGGCTCCGAACTTAACGGCATTTCAAGCCATGGCGGCAAAAGCAGGCGCACCAACAGCAGGATTTTTGGCGGCGTCTTATGCGCCAAATGCACTGCCCAAATAGTAAAACTTGGCAGCCGCGTTGAAAATGGCGACATAACCCTTGATGACATAGGCATGAATCAAAGGGCGTATGTGCTGCAGCTTGTTGCTCACTGATAAAAAGGGCAAAATAATGAAAATATGCATATCTGGCTTCACTGCCAGCGGCAAAACAACAATAGCCCAAGCAGTATCAGAGGGCATGGGCATAAGCCACATACACAGGTCATACAAGGAATTTGTTAAAACCGAAGGCGACATTGCTGCCTTTGTTAGTAATGCAGACCCAAAATTCACTAAGGCCTTCGACAGGGAAATCATAAAATCCGTAAAAGCAAAAAGGGACTGCGTAGTAAGCACATGGCTCTCGCCATGGCTGGTTAAAGACGCCACACTGAAGATATGGCTTGCAGCAACCCTTGAAGAGCGCTCAAAGAGGTGGGCCCGCGATTACGGCATACCTATTAAGAAGGCAAAGAAAACTGTTGCCGCAAAGGACAGCAGCACAGTAGAAATGGCAAAGCGCACATACGGCATAGATTTGCGCGATATCAGCGCGTTTGACATAATTATAAATACTGAAAGAACAAGCAAAGAAGAAGCAGCTAAATTAATAATATACTTTGCTAGATTGCGTTTGAACAAGGGAAAAGGTGCGTAAAATGTTGGTAGAACCAGGAAGAGTCTGCATAAAAAAATTCGGAAGGGACGCAGGAAGCAGAGCAGTTATAACTTCAATAGAGCCAGACGGCTTTGTAAAAATCATAACTGCAAAAAGGCCTAAAGAGCGAAAGTGCAACGTAAGGCATTTGGAATTCCTTAAAGAAGCCATAGATCCAAAAAACAAAGAGCAGGTAAACAAAACGCTTGGAATAGCAGAGCCGGCAAGGGCAAAAACAAAGTAGCAATCAGCTTTCCAAAAACTGCAATGCGGCTTCTATCATTTTCTCCTTTTTTGAAGGGCCAAGGTCGGAAAGGATGTCAAAAAGCTGTTTGTAGTCTATTTTGCTGTCAAAGCCTGTTTCTATCAGCCTTTCTTTCAGTGCCTGAAGCCCTGCGTCTTTCACGCTGAGGTCATTAAGCCGGTTTTTCCTAATGTTCGCAATTCCCTCTTCTATTGACGGTTCTGAAAGCTTGGCTGTGTCAATTTCTACGATTGCTTTGCCTGCATATTTGGATGCAAGGTTTCTCAATCCCAATTCATTGCCGGCACGCTCAAACGTTCCTTCAAGATATAATTTTACTATTGGCTTTTTTTCAGGAAATTCTGATATGCAGTCCAGAATTGCACCTTCACACCTTTCCCTGACCTTCGATGGGTTTTCTCCAGAGAATGCCAAATGCTTCACAACGAAAGGCCTGCTGTTTATCTCTACAAATTCGTATTTGTACTCGCTGGTGTCGAACAGTATGAAGCCCTTGCGCTCCTGCTCGCCCTCCTTCAGCTGTGTAAGGACAGTGCTGCCTGGTATAAGGAAGAGCTTGCCATAGAGCTTAGATGCAAGCCTGCTGTGTATGTGCCCGCATACGTACAGGTCGTATCCTTTCGGGAGCTCCTCATAATGTATAAAGTCCTTGTCGAATGGTAATATCTCATACACCGACTGATGGAACATGAATATATTGAAGGATGAGCTTACTGGCTTTGGGTCAAGGGATCTTAGGGTCTCACGCACCCTCTCTTCAGATACGCCGCCAAGGCCGAATACTGACACCTTTTCGTCGCCCTTGCTTATTGTGGCTACAGATTCGCTCACGTCTATGACGAGGCCTGCAAGCGCCAGCACGCTCAATGGATTTTCCTTCCCTGCAGCTGTCCTTTCATGCGTTCCGGATATTGCTATTACTGGTTTGTCGGTATAAGCACTGCCGCTTCCAGAAAAAGATACAGTCCGCGCCCCAAAATTCCTGGTAGAAATATCCCTGAATATGCGCAGTGCCTGGGCCATAACGTCAGGCTTCGGCGCTCTTTTGTCGAAAATGTCGCCAGGCAGCAGTATCGCATCAGCCATTTCCGCTGCTTTTTCAAGCGCTTCGCGTGCTTGGTTCTGTGCGTCTTCAAAAAAGCGCTCGTATCCTATGTGCAAATCGGAAACTATTGCAATTTTCATGAAAATCACTTGTAGAAAACTTCGTTTTCAAACATTTTGATGAATTCTGCCTTGCCCTCCTTCTTTGTTCCGTACGCTCCAGCAGCGCATGGATGCCCGCCGCCGACGCCGTCAATCGTTTTGGCTATGCTCTTCATGATTTTTCCCAAATGGAATTGGCGCTCTTTATCCAGGGGCGGCCTGCACCTTGCAGAAAAGGATATCTCCTTCTCGGATTCGGAAGCAACCAGCGCTATATCAACTCCAATTTTGATCGCGTCATCAGCTGCAGCGGCCGCATGTGACTGCGTCTCGCCCTTCAAAAATAGCATTTTGTTTATGACTGCTATCTCAGAATTGAAAAGGTCCTTGAGCGTGCCAAGCCTTATTTCAGGCGGAGCCACATGCGAGAACTTTTCCGTTAGCTCCTGATAGCTTAGCCCTGCGTTTGAAAGCAGCTCGCCAATCTGCACAAAGCTGTGCGCCGTGGCATTTTTGAATTCAGCTGAATCTGCAATAATTCCTATTGCCAGCGCCTCGGCCATTCTTTTGTCAGGCGCAACCCCCAGATTCTTGAAAATGTCATAGACTATGCTTGCTGTGGAATTATAGCCTTCATCGTTGAATATCAGCAAGTCCCTGTCCACCTTGGAGGGTGCATGGTGATCTATTACAAGTATTTCGCATGAAGCATTGCGCAAATCTGTTTCAAAGCTGCCGCAGTCCTCGAAATTGTTTACGTCAACCATCACTATGAGTTCTGCATCCTTGATAAATCCATTTGTTATGTCCTTCTGATCCATGCCGAAGCTCTCCAGCACAAGCCTTGCATTTGCGCTCAAGAAATCAGGCGAGGAGATGTGTGCGTTTCCGAGCAATGCGCTTATGCCTAGCGCAGAAGAGATTGCGTCGGTGTCGCCTATGCTGTGAAACGTTATCATGACTTTCTTGTTCTTGCTCTGCTCTATCCTCTGGCACAGTTGTTCAAAACTCAGCACGCAAACCGCTCATTACTTTTTAGACTCATTAAGCGCAGAAGTTATCTGCTCCCTCAACTCCTGATCCTTCTTCTTGAGTTCGTCAATCTGCTTTTTAAGCATGCTTAGCCTCATGTCTATGAGCTCGTCTTTGTCCTGTATCTCTTTCAAGGCCTCCTCTTTGGTCGTTTCTATTATTGCCCCGCCAACTGCGGAATAAATCTTCCCCGTCGCCTTTTCTATCTGCTCCTTAGCCTGCTTGTACTCATCTTTCTGGGTTGAAAATTGCTCTTTTTGTGCGCTTAGCGCCTGCAGCTGCTCCTGGACCTTTTGATAGTCTACAGTGATTTTCTCCAATTGGTTCTGATCCATAATAACACCGAACTTAGCATGTACCTGTGGTTCACTATTTATGGCTTAGATAAATATATGATACTTACTAAATTTTACCAGAACCTTCACAATCACTTGTCTATCTCAGCCATTATGACGTCAAGCCCCCCAAGTATGGAAAACAGGTCAGCAAATTTCTGCCCTACTGCAATTTTTTCTAGCAGTGAGAGATTCATGTAAGTCGGCGAGCGCATATAAATGCGGTATGGCCTCTGCTTGTCAGGCACCATGTATATTATGCCCTCTCCTCTGGGCAACTCATGCCTTACTAAAACAGGCGCAGGATTTGCCTGCGGCCCTATAAGCTTTATCGGCATGCCAGTCACATCAGGCACTTCCGGCAGCGCGTCTAATGCCTGCCTTATTATTTTTATGCTCTCAAACATCTCTTCGTACCTTACCCTATACCTCGCGTATGTATCTGACTTATTGCTTGTCGGGATCTTGAACTTCAGATTGCCATATTTGTAGTAAGGTGCCGCCTTCCTCACATCTTCCTCAATGCCTGCAGCACGCAGTACAGGGCCAGCCGCGCCCATATTTACTGCATCATCCCTCTTCAGTATTCCAACCCCCTTTGTTCTTTCTAGGAATATTGAGTTGCCGTCCAATATGCCTGGATATTCAGTTATATGGTTTTCAATATAATCTGTGAGTTTGTAAGCCCTCTCCTTAAAGTTTGGAGGCAGGGGCTTGTCAAGCCCACCTACGCGCATGTTTACATAAAACATCCTGCTCCCTGACACGTCTTCCAAGAATTTTATCACCTGGGCTCTGTCCCTGAAGCACCACATAAACATTGTAAACATCTGCCCCAAGTCATTGCAGAAAGTTCCTAGCCAAAGCAAATGGCTGGCAATTCTTTGGAATTCATTTAAAATTACTCTTGCGTACTGCGCATCATCCTTTACTTCCTTCCCCTGCGCCATCTCTACCGCATTAACGTATAAGTCATCCCAGGCAAGCGGAGCCACATAATCCATTTTTTCAGTATAAGAAGGGTTTTGCATGTACATTCTTGTTTCCATAAGCTTTTCGATTCCCCTGTGCAAAAACCCTATATGCGTTTCCAAATGCTCTATCGTATCTCCATTTACATCGACTACCAAGCGTAGCACTCCGTGCGTGCTCGGATGTATCGGCCCAACATTAAGTCTCATCACAGGCATTCAATCAAGCCTTTTGTAATCCTTACCCCAGACAAAGCTTTTTCTCAGTGGGGCTTCAGCCCCGTTCCATTTTTCAAGCAGAAGCCTCTTGACGTTCCTGCTAATTATTTGTATGCCGAACATTTCTGAAAGCTCGCGCTCCAGCCAATTTGCCGACATGTAAAGCATAATTACCGAATGTATGCTGGGATTTTTAGGATCCAGTTTTACAGTAATCAGTTCCTGCTCGTGCGTCTTCAGGTTGTACAGAATATAAATTACCTCTAACCTGTCAGTGTAATCCACTGCAGTTATGCCCTTGAGGTAGTCAAACCCCTTTTTCTTCATTTCTTCTAATGTCGTCAGTAATGCCTCTTTCTGTATCTCCATCAGTTTTTCCACCTATCTTTTTTTGCAAGTTTATGAGCGCTTGGAAAAGGTTCTCGGGCTTTGGCGGGCAGCCAATCGCGTACACGTCGACAGGCAACACCTGGTCTATGCCTTTTATTATGTTGTAGCTCTCCCACCACGGCCCGCCAGATGTAGCACATTCACCATAAGCTATGACATACCTAGGTTCTGACATCTGCTCATAAAGCCTTTTTACCCTGGGCACCATTGATTTTGTGACCCACCCAGCAACAATCATTACATCACACTGTCTTGGTGTGCCCCTAAACAGCAGGAAGCCCTTTCTTTCTGCATCGATCCTTGCTGCTCCGAAATCCATAAGTTCCATGGCGCAGCACGCCAGGCCGAATTGCAACGGCCACAGCGACTTTTCCGCAGCCCACTGTATTACGCCAGATGCCCTTGCCTTTGCAAAGTCGCTGAGCTTTAGGAACAGTGCGTTGGTCTGGACCTTCCTGCCCTTTAGGCTGCTGGCTAGCAGGCTGTTCATCTCCTGTTCTGCGTTCTCAAAAGCCTCCTTAGTATAAGGCGCATCTTCACTCATCATGCCCACCTATTAGCTTATACCCTATTATCGATAAAGCTGATGCAGCTATAAGCATTATGAAGAAATAAATGCCCAAATACCTGCCATCAGTTTTAGAAACCAGAGCCCATAACAATGTGAGAATGGCAATTACCTCAAAAGGCAGGAAAAGCATCAGAAACGGGAAATATTCCACATCCATGTCCCTGCTGGAGCCTATCGACTTTTCGCCGCTTTCATAAGGCGCGGTTTTTACGTCGTTTAGATTTGCCGCCCTGCGCAAAAGCTTTGATGCAAAAAGGAATCCTGCAGGTATGGATATGCCAAGGAGTGCAAAAAGCACAATAGCTATATAATTATAAAGCATGCTTACACTGCTATACTTTGCATTGGTAATTATAAAAATATATGCGGCACGGGGCTAACTTAAAAAGCGAGTTTCTTGAGTGCTTCTTTGTTGTCGTTTGCTGCAGCAACCACTGTTTTTTGCTTTTTGCACGAGAGGCATAAATAGTCTATCCAGTACGCTCCTCTCCTGTCAATGCTTACCCTAATGGGCTTCATAATACCCCTGCATTTGTTTAGCCTGTCGCCTGGGTTTATATCTACGTGCAGGCTGTGCAGGCAATTAGGGCAATGGTCGGTATAACCATTCCCTGTTGCCTCATACCCACAAACAATGCATTTGAAGTTTTCAATCCTGCGCGAAAATTTTTTAGCCATAGATAGCATCTTATTTCAGATATAATGCTTCATATTTCTTAATATAAATAATATCGCTTTGTTATCGGACTAACGCCTTCGTATTGGCATTGCCAAATGCTTAATAATATTTTTAAGCGAAATAATACAGTGCAACCATGCAAATAGTATACACGACCACTGATACAGTGTCAATGAACGCAGGTTCATATTTGGAATCCAAGCGCCAAAATAATGACAGCATCAAAATCACCGTTACAGATACATCGCTGCTGGATTTTAGCTGCGATGCCAATGCCAAAGACCCTATAATATTTTTAAGCAAGCACGTGAGCAGCAAGAACATACGCTCCTTCACTGTTCATTCTGAAGGAAACTGGGCTAGCGAGGCGAAGCTTGGCGGGAAGCCTAACGAGTTAAGCACAGCCGCTCCAATACCAATGTTCAGTGTACTGAAGCGCATGAAATCTGCAGCCCCAAAAGACATGAATGTAACTTATGAAGCCACACATCATGGCCCATTGCTAAATGTTCCGTCTTTTTTCGCAGAAGTAGGCGGCGATGAAACCACTATAAAAAACAAAGAGCTGGCAGAGTTTCTTGCAGACTCGGTATTGGAAGCGATAGAGAATCCAGAGAGCCCAAGGAAGGTCGTTGTAGGGATTGGGGGTAATCACTATGCATCAAAATTCACAAAGCTTGCAATAGAAAACGATTATGCGTTTTCTCATATAATGCCGCGTTACTACGTAAGCGAAACAAACGTTCTGCGACAGGCATTTGAAAGATCCGTACCTAAAGCAGAATCCGCAGTAATAGAATGGAAAACATTAAATTCTGCGGAAAGGCTAAATGTATTAAACGAATTAAAAAAACTTGGAATCGAGTATGAAAAGACTTAAATTTTTTATAGCCGTTGCTGCTTTAGTCCTGCTTGCCATCGCCCCGCTTTCGGGCGCTCAATACTGGTTCCAATCAGGGGTCCGTGCATCATCGTCTGACGCTTTTAACAACGGCGCAAGCGTGAGCATCGAAACAATAACTCCACAACTGCCCTCTTCCGGATCGTTCGGCTACTGGATAGGAGAAACACTTTCTAATGGCGCTTTCATACAGGTTGGTTATGAAGTTCCTAATGAAACTGGCTATTATCCAGACAACTGCACGTTAGATGGCTGCTCCGGCAGCGTTTTCCTTGCCCAAGGATACCCTACGTGGTTTTGGGAATACTTCCCAAAAGGGTATAACGGATCTTCGTTTTTTGGTGGCATCGGCGGAAACAATAGTGTAGGCAGCAACGGAGAATACAACACTTACTCCTTCCATTCAATAAACGACGTTTGGTATATTTATTTCAACAGCCAGTTGATCGGAAGCGTAAATCTGGGCACGTCAAATTCAGGCCATAATGCGCCTGCGGCATTTGCTGAACTGGCATCCACATATAGCAACACCACGTACATGCCGCAAGTCAGGTTCAAGAACATGTCCATATACTTCGGCAACACAAAAGAAAATGTCCAATCCGCATTCTCTTATATAGGCTACGGTGTCGGAAGCGAGACTCTGCTTGCAAACCCGTATGGCGTCGAAGAAATAAGCCCGTATAACAACTACTTTGAAGTTGGTTCGTTTTTACCTGAAGAACCAGACAATACACAGCTATGGTCCATTGGCTACTATCTGCAGGTGAATTCCCAATACGGCAATCCTTCATCAAGCAATAATTACCCAGCTTATACCACTGCAAATATAAGCGAGCCGAAATACGTTTACATAAACAGTACAACCAGGGAAAAATTTGTAAAGTGGGTTGGAAGCGGCATAGGCTCATACACAGGTGCAGCAAATTCCACAGCAGTAACAATGTCAAGCAATATAACTGAAACCGCAATATGGCAAACGCAGTATTTAGTAAGCTTGCAAAGCACCTATAATGGGACATACGGCTCTGGGTGGTACACTGAAAACTCTACCGCCAGATTAAACATAACAGAGCCGAAGGTTCCAATAGGCAGAGGGACGCGGGCAAGTTTTCGTGAATTTAGCAACGGCGCCACAGCTACAAATTACTCATTTGTCGTTGATAAGCCTGAAAACCTAAGCGTTATTTGGGGAATACAATATTTAGTAAATGCGTCAACCCCGATAGGCAAGGTCCAGGGCACAGGCTGGTACTATGCCAATTCCACCGCCACTCTTACGCTTACGCAGCAGCAAAAGCAAATAAACTCAACATCAAAATTGATCTTTTATTCATGGTCTACAGGCCAGAAAACGCCAAGCATTAGCTTAACAGTAACTTCGCCTGAAAATATAAGCGCAACATACATAAAGGAATTCAAGGTAAACATAATCCCACAGACAACGAACGGCACCGCCATAAATATAACCTCGATTTACGTCAATGGCATGCAATATAATTTCACGTCAATATTTTTACCTACTGGAATTAACATAGTAAACAACGCCACCTATGGTGGTGTAAGCGTAAGCTCGCAGACCCCAACAATCAGTGTGCTTGGTCCAGGGAACCTGCCTGTCAAATTCTCAGTATATAATGTGTTTTTCAAGGCAACCGACATTTTTGGCAAGCCGATAAGCGGAATTCTTACAGCAAAATTTGAAAACGGTTCCGAATCAGAAATAAATATAGGACAGAATGGCAGATATGTATTATACAACGTTCCAAATGGCAATGTTACCGGCACCTTTGAATATTTCGGAATAAGCGTGCCTGTAAGCGCCAACGGCGGTTCAAGCATAAAAGTAATAATGTTGACACCCCTAGTGATAATAGCAATAATAATACTGCTACTTTTTGTTGTTTCATTTTGGTTCTGGCTGTCATTCAAACACAAATGAAGATGCGAATGGACATATACGATATATTCCTGAGGAGGTATGGCACCTTCACAGAAATACAAAAAATTTCAATGCCTGCAATAGAAGCGCATAAGAACGTGCTTATAATAGCTCCGACAGGCTCAGGCAAAACAGAAGCAGCAATGCTTCCAATAATAAAGGAACTGTCTGAAAGTACCGAGCGCAAAGGGATAAAAGTATTGTACATAACGCCGTTGCGGGCGCTCAACCGCGACATGATTTTAAGGCTCGAGCAGCTATGCAAATATTTTAGCATAAGCGTCTCAGTCAGGCACGGTGACACGACTAATTCCGAAAGAAGCAGGCAGGCACGCAATCCCCCGCAAATATTAATAACAACGCCGGAAACGCTACAAAGCATACTCCCTACAAAATACCTAGGCGAAGCTCTTTCCCAGTTAAAATACATAGTAATAGATGAAATACACGAACTTTATTACAACAAAAGAGGCGCGCAGCTGTCGCTGGCAATGGAGAGGCTCGAGGAAAAAAGCCATGGATTTATAAGGATAGGGCTAAGCGCAACAATAAGCAACCCCGAGAAGGTCGCAAAGTTCCTTTGCGGAGATCGTGACTGCGAAATTGTCAGTGCGCAAATCAGGAAAATGCCAAAGCTAACCGTTTGCATGCCACAGTCTTCTAAGCTATCCGAAGAGCTAAAGGAAAAATTCGGCCTGGATAAGCCATCTGCTGCGCGCCTGAACCGGATTTCTACAGAGATAGCGGAAGGCACGTCTACGTTGGTGTTTGCAAATACAAGGCAGATAGTCGAGGCCATAGGCAGCAGGCTGCTGTACATAAACAAGATCGAGCCTTTTGGCGGCATAGGGGTGCACCACAGCTCTTTAGAGAGGGATGAAAGAATAAAGACCGAAAATGAGTTCAAAAGCGGCATATTAAAAGGACTTTTAGCCACAAGCTCGCTAGAGCTAGGGATAGACATTGGCAGCATAAACAAAGTTATACAATATGGATCGCCCAGGCAAGCCCTTAGGCTGATGCAGCGCGTCGGGCGCAGTGGTCACTCTAAAACCGGAACGCCAAAGGGGTTGATTGTTGCAACCGGCATAATAGACGCCATAGAGGCATCTGCAGTCTGCATTAACTCTAAGGATGGCATATTGGAAAAGTATGAATGCCAGTTTGGCGCAATGGACGTGCTGGCAAACCAAATATGCGGAATTGCCCTGGACAAGCAATCCATAAGCGCGGAAGATGCACTTGGAATTATAAAGCGGTCGTATATATACAAGAAAGCCACAATTGAAGACCTGTCAGACCTTCTTAGATTTATGGCAAAACAGATGCTCATAGGCTTTGACGGCAAGAACATAAGTGCAGGTCCGCACACACGCACTTATTATTACAGCCACCTTAGCATGATAATCGATAGCAGAAGGCTGCTTGTAAAAAACATAGCAAACAACCGCATTATATCCAGTCTAGATGAAAAATTTGTTGCAAGCAAGTTACAGGAGGGATCAGTATTCATAACAAAAGGCCTCCCATGGAAAATCATAAGCATAGATGAAGACTCAATCAAGGTGGAGCCATCTACGGATCTTGAGGCTGCAATACCCGACTGGACAGGCGAGGACATACCTGTAAGCCTCGACGTAGCAAATACTGTATCAAAAATAATAGGGCATGCAGACTTGATAAAAGAATATGATATATGCGAAGAAAGTGTGATTTCGCAAATAACCAACTTTTCTGAAGCATGCAAGCCCTATTCTTCCGAATCTGGCAGAAAAGCAGTACTCGAAGTCCATCAGGATTATTCTGCGTTATATACCTTCTTGGGCACCCTTGGAAACGAAGCGCTGTCGAGGCTTATTGGCGACATGGCAAGCTTGAAATTGGGAAGAAGCGTTAACATAAAGGCATCACCCTATATGGTGTTTGTCGAAGCGGACAACAAAAAAATTGACATTGTAAAGCTGCTGAGATCAATCGATCCTGAAGGCGTAAGGGGCTTATTGCTGGACATGCTCGAAAAATCCGAAATACTAATGTACCATTTTGTATCTGTAGCCAAGCTTTTCGGGATCGTAGACAAGGAAGCAAAAATATCCAGATCCCTTACAAAAAGACTGATGGCCTTGTTTAAGGACACTCCAGTTTATAGGGAGGCTATCAGAGAGCTCATTGACAATTATTTTGACGTTTCTGCAGTCTCAAATTTTATTTCAATGCTAAAAGAAAGGAAAAAGGAAATCATAGTGCTAGAAATAGAAAAGATAAGCACAATTACCAAGGCAATAATGGATTCGGCGTATTATACAAGAGAGCTCATAATGCCATTGGTTCCGAGCAATGAACTGCTAAATTCGTTTGTAGAATTCCTTACTGCAAAAGAAGCGAATCTTATATGCACATACTGTGCGTTTTATTTTTCTAAGAAGATATCTGAACTGCAAAAATTAAAAAGCATAAAATGCCCTAATTGTGGGAGCCCTATGATAGCAATAAACAAGAATAACATAATGGAGGTAATTATAAAAAGGAAGAATTCCATAATATTAACCAAGCAGGAAACTAAGGCGCTTAAAGACACATTGACAGAAGCGTCACTTATATCATCGTATGGTTGGAAAGCAGTGGCAGCGCTTTCAACATACGGAATCGGGCCGACTTCGGCTTCCAGGGCTCTTATGATGCTTAGAAGAGAAGACAGGCTTTTCTACATGGATTTAATAGAAGCACAGAAGCAATTCGTCAAAAACAAAAAATACTGGTCTATATAGGGTGTATGCATGCTTTACCTAGTTGGTCTTGGCCTGGGCAATTCAGAACTTACCGAAAAAACAATAGAAATAATACGCAAATCAGAAGTCTTTGCGGAAAATTACACTTCAGTTATATCTTCCGAAAAATTCGAGCGTATATCAAGCATTAAAGAGGGCAAAATCAATCTGCTAGACAGAAGCCAGCTTGAGGAGAAAGCCGCAATGCTGGTAGAAAAGGCAAAAGAAAGCAATGTTGCAGTGCTCTGCGGAGGCGACCCGCTAATAGCCACGACCCACAAAATAATACTGATAGAAGCAAGAAAGCGCAATGTGCCGTACGAAGTGGTGCACGGCATATCTATATTGTCCGTGGCAATCGGGGAAAGCGGTCTGGACTTTTATAGGTTCGGGCCAATATGCACCATTGCAAACTGGTCTTCGCATTACAGGCCTGTTTCATTCTACGAAACAATAAAATTTAATCATGAAAATTCGCTGCACAGCCTAATGCTGCTTGATTTTGACAGCAATCTGCAGAGTTCAATCCCGATTTCCAGAGCGTTGGAAATAGTGCTGAATGCCGAAGATCATTACAAAGGAGGCATATTTAATACGCATACAAAATTGATAGCGCTGTTCGATTTGGGGACGCAGAAGCAGGAAAAGGCGTATGCAGAAATAGGCCAGCTCATTAAGGAAAAAAGCAACAGGGCTGCAACGCTAGTGCTTCCATCAAAATTATCAGACATAGAAAAAGAGATGCTTACCGGCATGAAAGATTATATATAGGGATACAGCACAATAAATAGAAAGTGAGCGTTTTGACACTGCAAATATTATTCAATAAAAAATCAAGGCGCATTTACGCAACTGACCAGTCGACAATAGACACAGTAAGGACTGGCGGCATAGGGGAATTAAGCAGCGGCATGCTAGAACTGATGCCTGAAGAGGGCCTTTACCTGATGGATGTGAGAAAAGCCGAATGCAAGGATTCGGAATCTGGCGAAGGCATCTCTTTCAACGGATTGGCCTCGGTATTTGTGAAAAATAAGAAATTTATGGCGCGGTATTTTACCTACAAGGACTGGCGTGACAGAGGGTTGATGATTACAGATCCGCACCGCGCCAACAAGCCCCAAAAAGATGGCATGCAGGCTAAAAAATATCCCTATTCAAAAATCTCGCTTTCCAGCTATTCTATGCGGGGCATATTCTTCCCTGAAGACCTCACTACAATAATTGATGACAAGGACGCAGGGAAGGAAATATACGAAAAATACTGGTTCGGGCAATATGGCACCTATAAGCTAAGCGATCATGGGATCCTGAATAAGCTGGATGTCTACGAAACCACATACTTGATGGAAAGCAATGCGCTTTCCGTGGAGGGTTACACAAAAAATGACATCATGCGCGCAGCAATGGCTGTAAGGAAAGACTCGCAAAAACTTTATGATGTATACAAGGACTGGCGCTCTAAGGGGTATGTTGTCAAAACCGGCTTCAAGTTCGGGACGCATTTCAGGATATACTTTCCCGGCGCCCAGCCAATAAAAACCGATCAAAACTGGATACACTCAAAGCACGTACTGCATGTATTTCCACGCGACTCCAAACTGCTTACATCTGAATGGGCTAGAGCCATACGCGTTGCGCACTCTGTCAAGAAGACTTTCATACTTGCAATACCTGGCAAAAGCAGGAAAAAACGTCTTGACATAGATTTTGTGCTGTATGGCAGGAACCCAAACAACAACGTTGGCAAAGAAAGCCAATCGCCAAAATATGCGATGCTGTCCTTGAGTGAAAACGAGTATATAGGTGGCAATGAACTATCTGCAATAATCAACGAGGCTAAAGAAAGGGCGCTGGAACTTGTTATAGCAATAGCCGACAGGGAAACTGCTGTTACATACTACAAGATAAAGCGCATAGATCTTCCAAAGAGCGAGTACGAATATTATGAGATAGACTGGATGCAGCCTTAACCGTACAGAATCTTAATAAGTTTTTGTGTTTCAAGTGAATAACGACTTTATATGCTATATATAAAGAAGGGCATAGAATTTCCCACAGATTCGATTGAGATTGCGAATAAGCTAATTTTTAACAAAGATTCGCAAAACAAGCAGCCAAACCTGTACGGCATGCTGCGCTTTGTTGAAAGCAGGTACAGGATAACAAAAATGCCGATAATTAACGGCAAAGGCCCAATAAGGCTAGTTGGGGTATGCTACACCGTTGACAAGGACCTTGAAGGGAAAATATTCAATATTGACATAGTTGAAGATAGGAATATAAACATAGGAACATACAGAACTGAGCAGCCGTCAAACCTGTTTGGCATGTTTTCCGATGCAAATTCAGATATTGCAATCAAGGTTTTTAAAACACTGGTAAGGGATGAAAGCCTAGTTGGAGTTCCAAATGATTTTAAGGGCCAGTCATTTGAAATGAAAAAGCGCACCTTTCTACTAAAAGAGAACCCTGTCTTAAAAGATTATGGCAGTCTTGAGCGAAAGTGACGGGCCCAGGGGGATTTGGACCCCCGACCTACTGGTTAAGAGCCAGCCGCTCTACCAAACTGAGCTATGGGCCCAATATTGCGTATGTTGTTTGTAGCGACATTATAAAATCTTTTTCATCGCATCGCTTACTCGCTTAACAAATTTTCGTTTGCATGCAACTATAATTATTTTCCGCCTTTCTTGTATCATTGACAGTGTTTTAAATATCTGCGACAATTCGTCAAAATGCCTTATGCTAGAATCCTCTTTGAACACTATGTTTATCGGGTTTTCAGCAGCCTTAAACGGAATTATATCTGCTATATACTCGCTTTCCTTTAAGCCTGCCTTTTCAACAGCTTCGCATAATTCCGGAATTTTTATGCTACCCTTAAAATTTGGGTAATAGTATGCTCTTTTAAACAGCTTCCTATTAAGCAAGTCGTTTATCATTTGCTTAGACGCGTCAATGGCTGATAAAGCATTCAAAGCTTTGGTATCGTCATAGTAAACGAATTCGTACGGGTCTACACTGCCGGATTCCAGAGCCAGAGCCAGCGCTTTCTTGTACATTCCATTGGCTATCAGGCATGCATGGTGGAAATACACCGAAGAGTACATATAGTACCTTGCGGCCAAAAATGACTCCACAGCCTCAATCCCGTTGTCGAATACTGCTGGCTCGCCCATTGCGTATGTTATGACGTTTCTAAGCCTGTAGTAGTCTATCACGCCGTAGGCAACTCCTGTGTAATAAGCATCCCTCATCAAGTAATCTATCCTGTCAGAGCCTATCGCTCCTGTGATTATCTTGCCGTACGAGTTACCATCGAAATAGTTTAGCACTTTCTTCTTTGACAAGCCAAAAGAGCTTAGGCAGTCAAGCATGCCTGTATCTGTAATTATCTTCCTGCCAATATCCTCGTGCAGCATCTTTGTCTTGGCGTATATTGGCCCTTCAGATTCATGTGACATTGGCATATGGCCGACATCATGCAGCAGGCCAGCAATACACAGCTCTTCATTTTCCTCAATAAGAAGCCGTTTTGAAATCTCATTTGTTATGCTCCATGTTCCAAGCGAATGCTCAAATCTGGTATGGTGGGCGCCGGGAAAGACGAGATATGAGAAGCCCAATTGCTTTACATAGCGCAACCTTTGGAATCTTTCATCTTCGATAAGCTTAGCTACAACCCCATTAAGCCTCAAGTCCCCAGACACAGGGTCTCGTATATAAAATGCCTTTTTCCTGATTTTCATTTCAAACGCTTGTTTTGTGCAATCTAAGTTTAAAGGTTGCAAGCAGCACGATTGCAATAATACATACGTCTAGCGTTGTGCAGTAGATACAAATCTTGCCGATAAGGTACTGCGCAGTAAAAGAGTACCCCACTCCGAATAACCCCACAATATACCATATCGGAGCCAGGAATGCAGTTAGTTCATCCCGCTTATATGAAATGACTAGCATTATCACGACCCATGCAAGCCCAAGAAAAGCAATAGGAATTCCGAAAACACTTGAGAAATTGCTTGACAGTACCTGCGCGCAATCCACTATTCCTGTATCCGGGCATGCGAGCACACCATTGTCAAAATGCTCCACGCTGAGGTATACGCTATCCAGCAGGGCAATCGCCACAAACACTATAAAAATCGCATTGCTGAATTTCATATTATCACATGCCAATTTACTATCAGTAAACATTATTTAAATATATAATATCTTGGTGGTAATTGCAGTGACGGCTTATGCATTAGAATCTTTCAAAAAGCAAAAGGCAGCTAAACGCAGTTCAATATAGGGTCCTAATCTCAGCATTCTTTAAATGCACCGGTTTACTGCTGATTATACCTATCTTCTCTCCGCAATTTATGCATTCTCCATTCTCGTTCAAATTGTATTCCAATATAGAAAAGCCGAAGCGTTTAATTGCCAAGCTTCCACATTTTGGGCAGTATGTGTTTTCGTACTTATGACCTGGCACATTCCCTATATACACATATTTCATACCAAACGATTTAGCTATGCTGTAATGTCTTTCCAGCGTTTTTAACGGTGTGCTTTCTATATAATCCATCTTATAATCCGGATGAAATCTGGTAAAATGCAGCGGCACATCAGTGCCTAAATTATGCACTATCCAACTGCACAGATCTGTGCAGGCCTTATCTGAATCGCCGACGCCTGGTATAACCAAGTCTGTGATCTCAATGTGTATGCCTGCATCTTTCAAAGCTACCAATGCCTCTTTTATCGGAGCTTCGGAATAAACCGCCATATACTTATTAGTAAAAATCCTTTCGGCATTGCCCTTAAAATCCACAACCACAGCATCTATTTTGCCTTTCATTAGATCTATGGCTTCCTTAGTCATATAGCCGTTGCTTACGAATACTGCATAGAGCCCGTGTTTGTGGGCTTCGGTCGCTGCGTCAAGAGCGTATTCTATGAATATTGTAGGCTCGTTATAAGTGAAGGCAATGCCATCTGCATTCTGTTCCAAGGCGAGCTTTACCAGGTCTTCGGGCCCTAAATAGACCCCCCTTACTTCGCTTTCCTTGCTTATATTGTGATTTTGGCAAAACATGCAGCCAAAATTGCAAGAGGAAGTGCCAACCCCCAGCACCGCAGTTCCTGGCATATAATGGTTAAAAGGCTTTTTTTCTATAGGGTCCAATTGTATAGCGTCTAAAATCCCGTAATTTGCCAAATACAATTCCCCTTCAATATTCTTCCTTACGTAGCAAAACCCGTGGCCGCCATTTGGTATAAGGCACCTTCTAGAGCATGCATTGCACCTTACCTTTCCGGAAACTTCTTCCCAAAGCAGCGCCTTTTTGATCATGATATTACATCGTTTCTGAAATACTTATACTTTTATCTTTTTTATTATTTCAACAAACGTCTCACGCAGCGCGTCGCTTTCTAAAACAGGTATTCTGCCCTCATCCTCCAGATCTGCAATTCGCCTGTCAAACGGTATGTGCCCCAAGACCTCGGCGCCTAATTCGTTTGCAACTTCGATGGTGTTTTTAGACAATGCAGAATCTGACATATTTTCGATTATGCCTAGAATTGGCTTGCCCAGTCTTTTTACCATTAAGCCAGACCTTATAGAATTTATCGAGGCTATTTTTGCAGGCGTAGTCACCATCACAAAACCAGTCATGTCAAGCAGTTGCATTATCGAAAGAGGCGAGTCTGAAGTGCCTGGTGGCAAATCAATTATAAGATAATCCAAGGCACCCCATTCAGTATTTTCAAAGAAGTCACCAAGCATTTTTGCAATCAGCGCCCCTCTCCAGATTATTGGCTTCTTTGTATCATCTACAATCATAGCAGTAGAAGCAACCTTAACATTATTCTTTGTCAAAGGCTTTAGGGGGAATTGCGATATGTCCATGCGTTCCTTTATGCCCATGAAAAGAGGCACGTTCGGGCAGTCTATGTCTGCATCAAGCAGCCCAACAGAATACCCAATGCTGGCAAGCGCAACAGCAAAGTTTACAGATACTGTTGTTTTACCAACGCCGCCCTTTGCACTGTATACGCCTATCTTATTCTTTATGCCTGACAGCTTTTCCTTTATGCGTTCCTTCTGCCTCAGCACTCCGGCAAATGAAGGATGCACTGTGTTTACTTCGCTCATTCTACCAATATATGATTGTGGCAACCATATTTTATATTTTACATTCTACGCATGTTAGGATAATACCACAAATGTGCACGTGCTTTAAAGCAAAGATTAAATAAGCTTTATATAAAAATATTGATAAACTCAGGTGTTCAAATGAAAATAAGTGATCTTAAAGCAGGCACTGGAAACGTCAGCCTTACGGCAACCGTAATCCAGAAGGAAGAGCCAAGGGAAGTAGTCAATAAATTTGGCAAAAGACTGACTGTAGCAAACATAACCCTAAAGGATGAAACAGGCACCATAAACATGTCTCTATGGGGCGACGATATAAATACCGTAAAGACTGGAGACAAGATAGAGCTGTCTAACTGCTATGTCAATGAATTCCGTGGCGTGCCTCAGCTCTCTACTGGTAAATTTGGCAAAATAAAGGTAGTATCGTCTGGTGCGTCTGATGGCGAAGGCGAATCTGAAGACTCAATGGACATGCCAGATCTTGATGAAGACAGCGAGGACAACGAGGATCAATAATCGACTCTTTTGATTCAAGCTTTTTGTCTTTTACGCCTGCGAGGGGCGGTCCAATACCTAAAGCTATAAATTAACAGCGCGCCGCCTATCAAAATGCCGAACCACAACGTTGCCAGCCTAGTCATTATTGTGACTGCCGAAGAGGTTGCGGCAGTGGTTTTAAACAAAGTACCTATCAAAGCCACTAGCGAACCGTCAGTGACCCCTATATTTCCGGGTATCCCTGTTATCATGCCAAATAAATTGCTTGAAGATTCTATGAATGCGCTTCCCACAACGTGCGGTGCCAGGCCTACGGCAAGAAGCGTGAAATATAGGGCCATTGCATTAAGGAAAGCAGCAGGCAAGGTAACTGCTATTGAAACAAGATAGGTGCTTGGCTTATTAAGTGTGCTCTGTGAAGCGAAATATTCGTCCCCATAGAGCGTGAATGTTTCTATGAATCTGCGCTTTTTGAAAAGCCTTTTTATGAAATTGTAAAACCAGTCGTTCAATATGAAAAGGTAGGGCAGGGTAAGAACAGCATCTATAATTACTACGTATATGACGAATTCATCAAAATATAGTGCCGATATCAATGCCAGCAAACCTACACCCAAAAAATCCGTAAATATGTCTATAGTAACTACAGGCAGGATTGTGGAGGTCTTTATGCTGGTTAGGCGCCCCAGCGTATAGGCTACCAATACACGCCCAATTTTCCCAGGAGTTATGTTCATCGAATATTGCGACATGTAGACGATGAAGTTTTTTGAAGCAGGCACGTGGATCTTGAGCTTCTTAATGTAATAATTCCATTTTATGAATCTCAGCAAATACCCTGCAAACACTGCTGCAAATGCCAATAAGTAAAGTTCCATGTTGGCACTTAAAATTATATTGAAGACATGCCCTATCCCGCCTATTACTGCAATAACTATGAATACGGCAAAGCTTGCAATGAAGCCAAGCCCAACGAAGAACGCAACGCGCCTAATCAGCTTTATATACTCCTTCCTACTCAAGCTGTTTATGTTCGTGATTGTGAACCATATGGACTTGTTTTTTTGCGTTTTCATCATTTTACCCTAAGCTTTCGAAAAGGCTTCCGTATTCATTTGCTATTTTATCCCAATCATGCTCCTTTATTATCGTGGTTTCTCTGCATGTGCTGGCACGCTCCCTGTATTCACTTATAGAACTCAAAACTTTTAATATGGCTCTTTTTAAATCGCCACTGCTCTTCGGAATAATATATTCGCCGTAATCTTTTACAACTTCAGGTATGCCGCCTACTCCAGTAGTTATCACAGGAGTGCAGCTTGCCATGGCTTCCATAAGCGCCATCCCTGCAGGTTCGTATAACGATGGGAAAACAAATGCGTCAGCCGCATTGTAATAGAATGGCAATTCACCTTCTGAAATCCCTTCTACTATCCTTACTCTGTCTAATATGCCAAATCTCCTTGAAAGTTCAAGCATCCGGTCTTTAAGCGGACCCTTGCCTATTACAATAAAATTGATCTGCATACCCTCTTTTGCTAGTTCGCCTAGCGCCTTTATTATATATTCATGGCCCTTTTGCTTTGTTAACCTGCCGTTGCTAAGCAGGATAGGCCCTGGGTCGAAATTTAAACTTTCTATAACGCTTCTGACTTCTTTTGAGCTCTTTTCTCTAAATCTGAAAGCAGCATAGTCTACGCCATTGTATATTACGCGTGCTTTGTCCATCATACTTTTCGGTACCGTTACCTTCACTGCATTCTCAGAGACTCCACTTATGGCATCCGCGGCTTTCATGACTTTCCTTCCCCAAAAAACGTCATAAGCCAGCCCGCCAAAGTCTGTAATAAAGTCAATTCCTTTTGGCAGAGAGTTGTGTATCGTTAAAACGAGCTTTTTGTTTTGGCTCTTTATGGCATTTATTGTGCCTCCAAAATACTGGTACCTGTTATTTATATGGTATGCGTCGGCATCCAGTTCGATTATCTTCTTATTAAGCTCGTCCATGGCAACCAGTGGCAAAGGCGCAAAAGGCACATTTATCTTCCTAGACTTCAATCTTACTATGTTTATGCCCCTTACTGATTCATTAGGCTCTGTGCCTGGAATCGCAGAAGTTAATACGGTAATGTTGTGTTTTTTTGAAAGCCTAGAGTAAATCTCAAGGAGTACCTTTTCAGTTCCTCCATAATATGGGTAAAAAAATTGGTTCAATACACAAATATCCATTCAGATCACAAATGTGCCTTATTCCTATTAAAACAGAAGTGAAACCGTTTCAAAATAATATTTATATAGTGTTTCTGCATAATTAAAACCGGTCAAAAATGCAAATCAATAATAGCTCAAAGGCTGCAAACAAAAACATCATAGTATTCCTGCTGGATACCGCTAGGTCTGATGATGTATATGGTAATAAATCATTAAAAAACATATCTAACATATCAAAAAAGGCCGTTGTATACCGGAACGCGATTTCTCCTTCAACATGGACTGTGCCTTCTCATGCTTCTATATTCACTTATAAAAAGCCATCAGAAATACCGCAGGTGTCAAAAGACTTTATGCAGGACTCTTCGATAGACCCGTGGTATGTAAAAATCAAATTTTTGCCTGACAACGCGGAAACAATTGCTACAAAGCTCCGCAGAATGGGTTATTATTCTGTGCTTTTTTCAAACAATCCGTTCCTAACCAGCTATACCAACCTCGCAATAGGCTTTGACAAGATCTACGATTTATGGATGCAGTCGAATATAAAATATAACCCAAAGAAGGCAAAATTTCTAACAAAATTCATAAAAGGAGGTAAAAGATCAAGGGCTGCCATGTACGCCGTTACGTCTGCTATAACCAACCTGTTTCCCAGGCCATTTTTGGACAAGGCGTACCTGAAGCTAAGGATAAAAATGGACATTGGCGTTGCAAGGGCAGACGGCACATACGCACTAGACCGCGGCGCTATAGATACCAATGCTGCATTAAAAAGCTATATGGAGAATTATTACAATTATAAACCCCAATTCATTTTTCTGAATTGCATAGAAGCCCATGAAAACTACCCTGTTGCTGACAGATCAATTATACAGGACAAATGGCTGTACCTGAGCGGCATACTTGAAATGAATGACTATGTAATAAAGCAGCTCCATTCAGCATACAGGAAAAGGCTCGTATACCTTGACAAACAGATATCCAAAAGCATCGACATATTAAAGGAAAACGGCATTCTTGACAACGCAAAATTGATAATAACCTCTGATCACGGCCAGTTCTTC
This sequence comes from Candidatus Marsarchaeota archaeon, assembly GCA_023485295.1. Lineage (NCBI taxonomy): Archaea > Thermoproteati > Thermoproteota > Candidatus Martarchaeota archaeon. Next base: position 152,593 of record JAMCZQ010000006.1, read on the forward strand.
GGGGAGCACAGCATGCTGTACCATTCAATGTTTCCATACACCCCTGTAACGAACGTACCTTTGATAGTTGCAGACTATGAAGGGGGTAAAATCGCATCTTCGCACAGGGTCGAGGAAGACCCGATAAGCCTTTCCGAGATGCATAACATGATAATGAATGCTGCGGCTTCAAAGCAGTACCAGAATGTGCAGCGCGGTCCAGTAACAAGCGAGCATTTAGGCATAAGCGAAGGGTGGGACAGCGCCCTGCTGAGCCACCTTGGAAAGAGGTCGGTTTACGCGTCAAGAATATACAAGGCAAAATTGGCCTTCAATATCAGGTCTACAGCGATAAATTACAAAGGCTTCAAGCTGATTCATTATTTTGGCATGAGAAAAAGCGAATTGTATAAAGCCGAAGATTCAAGCGAACAGGAGGATCTGTTGCAAAAATACAGGGGCGTTGCAAAGCGCATGGCAGTATTCGCGTAAGCGCTTAAGAAAGGCTTTCCCCAAGGCTTACAAACTTTTGGCTGCAGACGCTAGCAGGCTTGCCTCCATCAATAGAGCATATCTGCGCTGTATACATGTTTGCCTCGCCTATTATGCCCTGTGCTATTGCTGAGTTGGGATTATTCAATTCCGATATGACATAGCTCCAGTTGTAAGGGTTCGTCCCTCCTGGATTTATTACTTCAGGACTGCTCTCTGCGCCAATCTGCACAGTTTTATTTGCAAAATCGATGAACGGTATGGAGCCATTCACGTCAAAATAATCGATTATTGCAGTCTGGTTTGCAGTTAATGGCTGCAATGTTTTATATGTATTGGTCAATGTTTCTACAGGAACAAAAGAAAAATAGCTGCTATGGTAACTTGAGTTGTAAAAAGTAAAAGTAGCGGTATTTGGAGAGTAATCTGTAGCGCTTGAGGTCATGTAGTGCAGGTCTGAAAAGTTTCCGAAGCGCATGAACGCTATTATCATGCCCCATCTGGTTATTGCGCAAAACGGGCAGTAATCTGCACCTATATATAAGACTTCTGGCTTCCCAGAAGAAGAAAGATTAATTTTTGTATTTGCTGATACTGGATAGTTTGTCGCAGCACCAAGTCCTATCGCATCAGCCAGGCTCATGTTTTTGGATATGTTCTCCAAGCTTGCCATATTCGACTGCGTCACGGCTACGTTATCGAATTTTATGTCAGCGGTCCTTGCTGCACCTGCATAATTGAGGTAAATTGCCAAACCTGCAAGGATTATTATCAGAAAGGCAATCACAGAATAAATTGCCTTTTTATTATTCTTGATTTTACTGGCATCCATTGATTCACTTCTTTATCGCCAATATTGGAAATATCTTTTTAGCGATGTTATTCAGAAGCCCATTTATATATCCCTTTCCCCTGTAAATTATATACGCGACTAAAAGGCTCAATCCTACGCCTGCAAGTATATCAGTGAAATAATGAAGCCCAAGATATACTCTGCCAAAAAGTATTAGCAAAAGCCAAGCGATATAGGCTACTCTAAGGTACTTGTAATCCTTCAAGAATATTGCAAGGCCTGTAAGCACGCTTGCGTGGTTGCTTGGAAAAGAGAATGTGCTTTCACAACTTATGTAATTTATTTTTATTACGTCGTCTAAATAGGGTATGTTGCAAGGTCTTGGTTCTTTAGTGAGTATCTTTATCGTATCAGATATAACATAAAGCAGTATGCCCAGAACCACTAAGGAATAAACGTTCATGTCCTTCTTAAGGAACATGTATATTACCAGAACAGGTATTACGACCAGGAAAGACTTTGCGAGCCAATACATCACAAAGTTCATATAAGGGCTTACAAAAAGCTTTGCAGCCTCGAAAGCCCATATGTTGATACCTATCTTGTATGCCTCAATCAGCAAAACCATAGTATTACCAAACATGAGTTAAATCAAAATGCTGTGTTTTTGTCAAGTCAAGAAAATTCATCATAGTAGAGGACAGCCGAAATCGTCTTTTTGTCTATTATCATATTCGACTTTATCAATCTGCGGACTTCTGATAGCGAATGTTTCTCTATGTAAAGTTTTTCATCCTTATCCTTATTATACCTGCTTTTTTCTAGCCCTGTGGCAACATAGGTGTAGGACAATGTTGTCATAATGCCAGGGTTGATATAGCCCTTAAAAAGGAGGGCCATATGCGCAGCCTTGTAGCCTGTTTCTTCCATGAGCTCGCGCCTTGCAGCGTGCGAAGGGCTTTCACGTTCATCAACATGGCCTGCAGGGAGCTCTAACAGCCACTTCTTCAAAACGGGCCTATAGTGCTTTTCCATTATTACCTTGCCGGAATATAGCGGCAGTATTACAACAACGTCAGGTTCGGCAACTCTGAGCAATTCCTTGTTTGCATGCTTAAAAGTGCTTACTGTGGCTATTTTCCCACGATAAAGTGTTTTCATGCGTTTTGATTTAGGATAAAAGGTTTATAGCAATTGCTATAGGAATAATACTGCATAGAGGGGTTGTGGCGTAACTTGGCAGCGCAGCAGGCTCCAGATATTTAACTTGAAATGAGCCAATAGGCAATGATGATAATCTGGAAAGCAGATATGATATGAAGTAACCTGCTGGTCCGGGTCCAAATCCCGGCAACCCCAACCACAACATAGTCTGCTAGCAAGATAGTAAGCGCAAGCTGGTCAATAGGAGGCGCTCATCATATGCTAATTTTTCTGATTACAAGAAAAAGGGAGAGCACTTACCAATTTATTATCAGAGTAAAGTGTTTGAGGACACAAATTCATATAAGTATATAAAACTTGTTAAAAAATAAAACATGTGGTTTTATGGACAATGAAAGAGTTATAGGATATGTAGACAATCTTACTGCATTCGGCATAATAGCACCGGCAAGAAAAAGCCTGATAATTACTGATAAGCGAGTGCTAATTCTAAATGCAAGTACCATTTCATCCACGGCTGCTTCTGCTGGGTTCGCATACGCCTTTGGTGTCTTTGGCAGAGCCGCAGCTAATAAAATATCCAAGGACGAAATAAGGGAAACGACAGAGAAGCTGGCACAAACCAATCTTGACGATTTGTTAAAGTCAAATGCAGATAATGTTGCACTCAATATCGCAGACATAGAAAGTGTAGAAATAAGCAAAAAGAATATAGCAATAAAAACAAGCCAGAAAACATTTAAGTATGGGCTTTCAAATCCTGATGTCAAAAACAAGAATAGTGACGTATTCGATAGTTATGTACAGGTGCTGCAGGCTGCTTTGGGAAGCAAAGTGGTAGCAAAGTGAATGCATGGGGCATCATTCTCTTCCAAGCTAGGCGAGAAACTCTCTTCTCACCACGAGCCATGAATACTGCGTATCATCACAGACGTGCAATTATTTTCTTTGATCCAAAGGAACGTATGGCAAGTCAAGCTGCCCTGTGTAGTAGTCTAAGGGCCTCAACAGCCTGTTGTCTTGCCAGTATTCAAGCATATGTGCGCACCAGCCAGGCATCCTGCTTGCAGCGAAAAGCGGAGTAAAAAGGGCTTTTGGTATGCCTATGTATGTATACACCGGACCTGAAAAGAAATCGACATTTGGCCAGATTCCCTTGCTCTTGCCAAGCTTGTCAATCATCATTTTTTCTGCCTGAAGCGCTATTGCAGTAAGGGTTTGAACCTCAGGGTTGGAATCATTTTGGATATCCTCAAGATAGGCCTTTATTATCTTGGCCCTGGGGTCATAGGCTTTGTACACCCTGTGGCCGAATCCCATAATCCTCTGCTTGCCTTCAAGAGCCTCGTCTATGTATTTTTCAGTATTCTCGGGTGTGCCTATTGCCTTCATCATCTCCAGCGCTTTTTCATCTGCGCCGCCATGCAGCGGCCCCTTAAGCGCCGATATGCCTGCAGTCACAGCAGAATATATATCGGCCAACGTAGACCCGGCCACAATAGTGCAGAATGTCGAAGCGTTAGAACTATGCTCAGCATGTAATACCATCATCGTGTCAAGCATCTTGGCCTTTTTATCATCGCCTACGCCTGTAAGCATCCTTATTATGTTGGCAGCAACTCCAAGGCCCATGTCTGGTTTTATGTAATTTCCGCCTGCCAAAAACCTACCTATCGTAGCAACAATCGCTGCTGCCTTTCCTATGAGCCCAATGCTCCTCTGGATGTTGGCAGAAGCCTCGTCCTGGTATACTCCATTCTCATATACTGAGAGGGAAGACACAACAGTCCTCAGGATGTCCATAGGCACTGCCCTGCCGGCAAACGATTTTATCATGCCTACAATATCTGCTTCAAGATCCATAGAGCGGATTAACGCAGATTTAAAGTCTTCGAATTCTGCCTTGGTTGGCAGCTTGCCATAAAGCAATAGGTAAGAGACCTCTTCAAAGCACGAATCCTTTGCCAAGCTCTCTATGGTATAGCCCCTATACCATAGCCTGCCGTTAACGCCGTCAACCTTGCATATCCTGCTTTCAGTGAAATATACCCCTTCCAAGCCCTTGTTTATTACTGGTGCAGCTTCAACCAAAGAATCACCAATAGGTAATTGCTCTCAAAACATTTATTTATTACCCCAAATTATGCAGAGCAGGCAAAGCTTCCTTTAGAACATATTATAAAATTTTATACAGAATAAGTATAAGGTGTAAAAATGGCCCAGCAGCATTCAAAAGAATCATTCATCTCAAAATTTAGTACATCTTCAGGCAAGGAGATATCGTATTATTCGCTGCCAGCCCTAAGCAAAGCAGGCATAGGCAATTTGGCAAGGCTGCCATTTTCCATACGCGTTTTGCTAGAGTCGCTGCTCAGGAATGTGGACGGAAAGGCAATAACCATGGATGATGTTGAAGCTCTTGCCAATTGGAACGCCAAGGGGCCTGGTGATAAGGACATTCCATTCAAGGTCTCTAGAATATTAATGCAGGATTTTACTGGAGTTCCTGCGGTTGTTGACCTTGCTGCGATGCGGCAGTACGTGAGCAAAAATTCTGGTTCTGCGGAAGCGATCCAGCCAATAATAAACGTGGATCTGATAATAGACCATTCAGTCCAAGTCGATGCATTCAATGTTGTGGATGCAATATCAATAAACCAGAAAAAGGAAATAGAAAGGAACAAGGAGCGCTACCAATTCCTTAAGTGGGCCTCAAAATCGTTCAGGAATTTTCGCGTATTTCCGCCATCTGCAGGCATATGCCATCAGGTGAACCTGGAATACCTTGCAACATGCGTCTCTTTGAAGGAGGAAAATGGCACGACTTTTGCAATGCCTGATACGCTTGTCGGCACGGATTCTCATACTACCATGATCAACGGCCTTGGGGTGGTCGGCTTTGGCGTTGGCGGCATAGAAGCCGAAGCTGCATTGCTTGGCCAGCCGGTTTCCTTTTCAACTCCAAAGGTAATAGGCGTAAAACTGACGGGCAAGCTCAACGATGGGGTAACAGCAACAGATTTTGCCCTGACGCTTACAAGGATACTAAGGGATTATGGCGTTGTAAACTCTTTTGTAGAGTTTTTTGGCGAAGGCCTTAAAGCACTCTCACTTCCTGACAGAGCAACGCTTTCAAACATGTGCCCCGAATATGGAGCAACTGTGGCAATATTTCCTCCTGACGAAGAGACATTAAGATACATGGAGAGCACCGGAAGGAGCGCCGAGCAGATAGAACTTGTAAGAAAATACTATGAAGCTCAAGATTCATTCGGCATAGACTACGACAAAGTAGTGTATACAGACACGATAAGCGTGGACCTGCATTCGATCATTCCTAGCGTTTCTGGCCCAAGCCAGCCAAAGCAGCAGATACCCCTGCAGGAAATAAGGTCAGAATTTACAAAATATTTCATCAAGGCTGACGGGATTAAGGCCGACGAAAAGATAAGCATGGAAGATTATACGCGCTGGTCATCGGAAAGTGAAGCCCCCGAGAACGGCCCGATAAAAGACATTGTAACAAGCGAGGACAGCATAAAGCACGTGAAGATAAAGTATGAAGACGGCCACGAGGAAATATTGTCTGACGGGGATGTGGTTATATCGTCTATAACTAGTTGCACCAACACAAGCAATCCATCAGTAATGATTGCAGCAGGACTGCTGGCTCGCAATGCATTGGCAAAAGGACTGAAAGTAAATACTAGAAAGGTGAAGACAAGCTTCGGGCCAGGCTCTAGGGTCGTGACAAGATACCTTGAAAAGGCAGACCTGATCAAATACCTGGATAAATTGGGCTACGAGCTCGTAGGCTACGGCTGCATAACATGCATCGGCAACAGCGGTCCGCTGATAGACAAGCAAAGTGAAGCAATAAACAGCCATGGCCTTGCAGTGGCATCTGTCTTGTCTGGCAACAGGAATTTCGAGGCAAGAATACACAGGGATGTAAGAGCCAACTATCTGATGTCGCCGCCGCTGCTTATAGCATTCGGTATAGCAGGGACAGTGCTTAAGGACCTGACAAAGGAGCCGCTAGGCACCGGAAGCGCTGGCAAACCTGTCTACCTAAAGGATATATGGCCATCGAATGAAGAGATTAACGATATAATGCACAAAGTCATAACCGAAGACATGTTTGAAAAGGAATACGGCTCCAATATATACGATGTCAATGCATACTGGAACGACCTTGAAAGCACAAGCGAAAGCATATATGCATGGGATCAGGCCAGCACATACATAAGGCTGCCGCCATTCTTCGACAGCATGGATAGCTCCGCATCAAGTCCCAAAAGCATAAAGGACGCTGCAGTCCTGGCAGTTTTTGGCGATTCTATTTCTACAGACCACATTTCGCCGGCAGGCGCAATAGGCGTAGACAGCCCAGCTGGCAAATACCTCATAGAGCATGGCGTAAAGCCGCAGGATTTCAACACCTACGGTTCAAGGAGGGGCAACCACGAAGTTATGATGCGCGGCACATTTGCAAACAACCGCATAAAGAACCTAATGGTTGGCGGCAAGGAGGGCGGTTATACTATATATTTGCCAGAAGGCAAGGAGATGCCAATATACGATGCCGCAATGAAGTATAAGCAGCTCGGAAAGCCGCTGATAGTCCTGGCATTAAGCGAATACGGCTCAGGGAGCTCAAGGGATTGGGCGGCAAAAGGCCCTATGCTGCTCGGGGTTAAGGCCATAATAGCAAAAAGCTTTGAAAGGATACACAGGAGCAACTTGGTAGGCATGGGCATCATCCCTGTAGAGTTTAAGCAGGGCCAGGATTACAATACATTGAAAATAGACTACACCAAGCCTATTTCGATAGATATATCGGAGAACATGGGTCCTCGCGCCGAGCTGACAATGCATTACACAAGCAAGGAGACAGGGAAAGAAACCACAGCCACGGTCAAAAGCCGCATAGACACGCCGATAGAGCTAGAGTATTATAAGCACGGGGGAATATTGAAATACGTCTTGAAAAACATTTCTGGCAGGTGAACAATTGGACAAGTATTATGACATGATAATAGTGGGTGCAGGCATAACAGGGTCGGCACTTGCATACGTTGCCTCCAGGTATTCCAACATAAAGGACATACTAATACTGGAAAAGTATGGCAAAATAGCCCCGCTAAATTCGGACAGCACCAACAATTCACAGACGCTGCACTTTGGCGATATAGAAACAAATTACACCGTAGAAGAGGCAGCGCATACAAAGGAAGCTGCCGAGCGCGTCATAAGCTATACATCGGCCCTTAGTGCAGCAGAACGAGAAAGGATAATATCACCAGTGCAGAAAATGGTGCTCGGCGTAGGCGACGAAGAGATAGCGCACCTTGGAAAGATATATGATTCAGGCATAAAAAAGCTCTTCCCTGGCTTAAAGGAGATTGGCCTCAAAGGCCTAGAAAAGATTGAGCCGATGGTGATAAAAGGCAGGCCTAAAGAGCAAAAGGTAACTGCATTGCTTTCTGACAAGGGCTTCATGGTGAATTTCGGGCTTCTTGCTAGGTCGTTTTCAGAAAAAGCCATCAAGTCAAAGAGCGCGCGGATTCAAATAAAATTCAATTGTCCTGCAATATCCGTGCACCCTATTGAAGACGGTCACGAAGTCATCACAAGCAAAGGCACTTTTAAAGCGAGATTTGTCGTGTTTGCCGCAGGCACATACAGCCTTTATTTTGCAAAGCATTTGGGCTACGACCAGAACCTGTCAATTCTCTCAGTCGGCGGCGGGTTTTACATAGCGCCAAGAGTATTGCGGGGCAAGGTCTATCGCGTACAGGCGGGCGGGGTTCCTTTTGCTGCCATACACGGAGACCCAGACATAACAAACAAGGCCATAACGCGCTTCGGCCCCACAGTGAGCTTCCCACTTTCCCTAGAGGTAAGGGAACGCGGTTCGACCGTCGATTACCTGCGCACATTCGATTTTGATATACCGACAATTGAAAGCCTTTTCAATATAATTTCGAACAAAGACATAAGGCGAATCATGCGTCGCAACATGATATACCCTCTTCCAATAATAGGCAAGCACTTGTTCATAAAGAATGAGGTGTCGCTAATAGTCCCATCCCTAGATCCAAGCAAGATATATTTCGACAAGAATGTCGGTGGAATAAGGCCGCAAATAATAGACGAAAACAAAAGATTCCTGACACTAGGCGCTTCAAAAATAAGGGGCAATAACATAATGTTCAATATTACTCCATCCCCTGGCGCCACTTCAAGCCTTCAAAGTGCAATAGACGATATAATATACATATCTGAGATTTTGGACAAGAAATTTGACGTACAGAAATGCGAGCGCGAGCTTGGAAAAATAGATTATGAGCATTTGAGGTACAAGATAAGCCAGCATAAGCAGATATAGGCATAATTATGAAGTACCACCTTGCATGCATAGATTGTGGCCGCACATACGAAGCAGATTACAATTCGCAGATATGCAGCAAATGCAGCGGCTTGCTGGAAGTAATATATGACGGGAAGCTTAAGCAGGCAGAATATAAAGGAAGCTTTTGGGACTTCAAAGGCGCGCTCCCTGATTCAAAATACAAAGAAGTATTTGTTGGAAGCACACCTGCAATCAAAAGCGTTTTTACAGGCCTGGACCTTAAGCTTGAGTTTACCAATCCCACTCACTCGTTTAAGGACAGAGGCTCTGTAATAGAGGTCGCAAAAGCCCACGAGTATGGCTTCAAGGAGGTTGTCTGTGCTTCAACTGGCAATATGGCATATTCAATTGCATATTATTCAAAACTCTATGGTATAAAGGCCCGCATATTCATAGGCAAGAGCGCAAACGAAGACAAGATCAAGGATATAAGAAGCGTAGGCGATACAGAGATTACAAAAGTCGATGGCGATTTTACAAAAGCGCAGTCCCTTGCACTGCAATACTCTAAAAGGAATGACGTATTCTTGTGCGGCGACTATTGTTATAGAAAAGAAGGCCAAAAAACCCTGATGTATGAAATAGCTTATTCGCTTAAAGGAATAGAAAACATAATAATCCCTGTAGGGAACGCAACGCTCCTCAGCGCTACATACAAAGCCATAAACGAGCTTGCTGACTCAAAAAAACTGAAGTCAAAGCCAAAGATAATGGCAGTGCAGGCGCAGAAATGCAGCCCGCTTGTTACTGCAATCAAATCAAGGAAGAAGATAAGATATATAGAGCCTAAGACAAAAGCAGATGCCATAGCAGTTGGCTATCCAACCTACGGGTATATGGGAATAGAAGCGATACTGGCGACCAAAGGCGCAGCCATTGCTGTTTCTGAGAAGGAAATGCATGACGAGCAAAAGCTATTCTACAGGGATTATGGAGTGCTTGCAGAACTGGCATCCGTCTCTACGATAGCTGCATACAAAAGGATTATGCCTAGGTTGAAATCAGTCGCTGTTATAACTGGCTCTAACGTCTGAGGGGTTTAAACTTCCGCGGCAGCTGCACCAATTTAAGTTTTAGCCTTTTATCCACGTGGAAAGATATTGGCTCATCCTCGTCTACCTGCACTCCTTCGCTCCCTGACATGCCAAAAAGCATCTGGTTCGCCGACCTTTTTATCTCAGCTTTTACCGTCATTTTTACACCACCAATGTACCTGAGTACCTGCTTTGCCGGAGCTCCATTTATGCTGCAGTAGATCTTTACGGGCAGTATGTGGCATACTCCTATGCCGCTTATCTTTGTCTTACGCCGCCCCATTAGCACGTCTATGTATGAGAAATAGCCAGTGGACCCCAAGGCGGTAGTCACGATAAATCCGTTTGAGATTGCAAATGTCTTGCATACTCTACTAGAGTCCTTTGACACCATCGAATACCTTATTGCTTCCTTTGTGCTTTGCCTTTCAACAAAAAAGTCATAAGCAGTTCTGTATGTCCTTTTTTTGTATTCTGCACAAAGAATAGGCTCTTCGCTGATTCTTATATCATTGGAATTTATAGAGCTTATTATGGCACCGATGTCCTCTACATAGCCCTCGGCGTTATAAGCCACGCTGATGTCCGTAGTGCGCTTTCGTTTTGTAAGGAACAACACCGGTCTGTCAATAAAATCTATTACATTGTCGGAAAAGGTTCCATCTCCGCCAACGAATACCGTCATGTCATAGTTTGATTTTGACACCTTTGCTCCTATTCTTTCAAGCCTGTCTGCAAGCGCTTCGTAACTCTCGTTATAATACTCATCTACAACTAAATTGAGTCTCATAATTTATATTTTTTAACAACATATAAATAAATACTAAACAGAAGGTTCTCATGAACGACGATAGCAACCAAGCTTCGGACAATAAAATGCCTGCATGGATAATTTGCGAAGATCTGCTCGTAAAAATGCGCGAGGAGCTGTTAGAAGAAGCTATGTCTATCCTTGATAAAGAAAGGCAGGCAGGCCATATAGAGGTAAATGGCAAGCCGCTTTCAACAGGGGAATCAGGCAATTATACTGAAGAAGCCCTTTACATCATAAACAACCTGATAGCTGATGCACCAAAATTGCACGAGGAATATGCAAGGTACATTAGTGTGCAATCCGATAAGAAACTGAGCGAGGCAGATGCAAAAAGGTTCAAGGAGCTCAAGGATTTTGTCCTGGCCATAGACGAGCTATCACTGCTTATGGACTACAGCAGAATCCTGAGCGCATGGGCCGAAGAAGTCGCGCATTACGTCAAGGACACAGACCCGGCGGAGATACTGAAGAAGACATCTAACGACCCAGAAGAGCTCAGAAAGGAGGTCCTTAAGCTTTTTATAAGCAACAAAACATTCGCCTCAAAAAGCCCGCTCTCAGAGCACGAGATTAATATAGTGAGTAATGCTTTACTCTAGGTGTTTTACCATAGCGGCAAAAAAGCACGCGGAAAGCGAATATGACATGGCAGAGGCAGCGCGTGAAAGGCGCTTCGGAAAGAATTATAAATGGATCGCCTTATCAAACACCACATTAGGGGCGCTAATGTCTTCGATAAACGGGACCATACTTATAATATCTCTGCCGGCAGTTTTCACTGGCCTGGGCGTCAACCCGCTTGTGCCAAGCAACATAACATTGCTTTTGTGGCTGCTCTTGGGATATATGCTTGTATCTGGGGTAATAGTCGTTTCAATAGGAAGGCTTTCCGACATGTTTGGGAGAGTCAGATTATACAACATAGGGTTTGCAATTTTCACAGTGGGCTCTGTAGCTCTTTACATATCTTCTTTCTACATCACTGGAGTCGCAGGCGCTTTATCACTGATAATATTGCGATTGGTACAGGCTGTCGGCGGCGGCTTCCTATTTGCAAACAGTGTAGCAATACTGACCGACGCATTCCCTGCTACGGAGCGCGGCAAAGCAATAGGCTTCAATCAAATAGCAGGCATAGGCGGAGGGGTTTTGGGCCTTATACTGGGCGGAATACTATCCAGCTTCAATTGGCATTTGATATTCTTGGTAAACGTTCCGATAGGCATAGCAGGAACAATATGGGCATATCTGGCCCTGCACGAGCTTGCTACAATAAAGAAAGGGCAGAAGTTCGACATAGCGGGCAACGTAACATTCGGAGTCGGCCTGACGTTGATACTATTAGGGCTCACATACGGCTTTTTGCCATATGGCACGCATTTAATGGGCTGGACAAGCCCGTATGTATTGGCAGCAATAGTAGTAGGACTCGTAATGCTTATATTATTCTATATCATTGAAAGGGCTGCATCAGATCCGATGTTCCACCTGTCGCTTTTCAAGATCCGTGCCTTCCTGTTCGGCAATTTAAGCTTGCTGCTTGCAGGCATAGCCAGAGGCGGCCTGCAGTTCATGATAATAATATGGCTTCAGGCAATATGGCTGCCATTGCATGGGGTGCCCTTCTCACAGACGCCATTCCGCGCAGCCATACTGATACTTCCGCTCCTGTTCGGTTTCCTTATTTTCGGGCCTATATCTGGGTACCTGTCTGATAAATATGGCGCAAGGCTTTTTTCCACGCTAGGCATGGTCATAAACGGGATTGGCTTTCTATTACTCATTCTGGTTCCTGCCAATTTCAGCTACATATATTTCGGAGCAATAATTGCATTGATAGGCATAGGGCAAGGCTTATTCGCAGCGCCAAACACCACAGCAATAATGAATTCCGTGCCGCCTGAGCAGCGCGGCCGTGCATCTGGCATGCGTGCCACATTTACGAACGTTTCGCTCATATTCAGCATAGCAATATTCTTCACGCTACTTGTAGTCGGCGTATCATCGAGCCTAAGCTCGTCACTTTATGCAGGTTTGATAAGCCAGAGCGTGCCGGCCTCCGAAGCGCTGAGGGTATCATCCCTGCCGCCTACGTCTGCCTTATTTGCAGGGCTTCTTGGCTACAATCCAATGAAGTCATTGATAATGCCTGGCGTCCTTGCCTCAATGCCTGCGGCAAACGCGACATACGTAACGGGCAAAATATTCTTCCCCACGCTGTTATCAAGCCCATTCCATGACGGCCTGAGCCTTGTTTTCATAATAGGTGCCATAATGTCTTTCATAGCTGCGCTAGCTTCTGCATTTAGGGGCAAAAGATACATTTATAGTGGTTCATAATAAATTTATTTGGCTTTATATAAAATGCAATTAATGCGTGTTGAAGATGCAGCCGAATCTTTATGACTCGATAGAGAAGATTATAGCCGGTAGATGGATATCAGGCCAAAGAATAGAGGACGTGATACACGACTCCAAGCACTTCAATTCCATAGGCATAGGCACTGTAATAAACTACCTCGGGGAAGAGCTTACTGACAGCTCTGCAATTGCAAACACGATAAACACTTATAAGAAGCTCATGCGTTATGTAAAAAACTACAAGCTAGACGCACAGCTTTCAATAAAACCTACGCAGATAGGCCTTTCGATAGACGAGAACACTGCAATGGAAAATTACGCTGCACTTGTTAATGAAGCCAAGCAAAGCAACATATTTATTTGGCTTGACATGGAAGCAGAGTCAACGGTAAGCAGCACAATAAGCATGTACATGTCACAGGTCCAGTCAGGCATGGTGGGCATATGCCTGCAGGCATACCTAAAGCGCACTGAGGATGACATACTCAAAATAACAAAAAACGGCGGGATAATAAGGCTTGTCAAGGGCGCCTATGCAGCAAGCAAAAACAGGGCATTTTCATCATGGGAAAGCACTACCAGGAATTACCTTAAACTGCTTAAGCTATTGTATGAAAATTCCACCACATTTACCGTTGCAACGCACGACATGAATATGGTAAAGGCATCCACGGAGCTAAATAAAGAATTCAACAGGAATGTAACATATGCCATGCTAAAGGGGATAAGGAACAGGCTACTCGCCCAGATGGCCAAGGATGGCTTCAAAACAGCTGTTTATCTGCCCTTCGGTGAGCAGTGGATCCCGTATTCGTACAGAAGGCTTAAAGAAGCTGGACATTTAAAACTTATAATGAGGTCATTTCTTGAAAGACAGGGTGTATGACGCATGGAAAATCCAATAGATGCAGAGAAGCGTGCAATAACCGCAAAAAAAGAGGAGAACTTTTCGGAATGGTATACGCAGGTTGTAATAAATTCCGAGTTCGTTGACTACAGCGCCGTTTCTGGATGCATAGTTTTCAGGCCATCAAGCTATTTTGCATGGAATGAAATCCGCAAAAACGTTGGTGACAAATTTCAAAAAGCAGGCATAAAAGATGCATACTTTCCGATGCTTATACCTGAAAGGTTTTTAGACAAGGAAAAGGAGCACGTGGAGGGATTTTCTCCAGAGGTGGCGTGGGTAACGCAAACTGGCAATTCAACGCTAAGCGAAAGACTTGCAATAAGACCCACATCGGAGACGATAATGTATGACAGCTTTGCGAAATGGATCAGATCTTGGCGTGATTTGCCGCTCAGGCTTAACCAATGGAATACGGTTATACGCTGGGAATTTAAGCACCCGACTCCATTGCTCAGAAGCAGGGAATTCATGTGGAATGAAGGCCACACTGTATTTGCAACTGAGAACGAGGCAAACGCCGAAAGGGATGTCATACTTGGCATATACGCAGATGTTATAAAGAACTACCTTGCCATACCAGGCATACCTGGCAGGAAAACTGATTATGAAAAGTTTGCTGGCGCAGTTGCAAGCTACAGCATTGAGCACATGGTTCCGGACGGCCACGCCATACAGGGCCCAGATTTCCATAATGACGGTCAAAATTTTGCAAAGGCATTTGAAATATCATACATAGACAAGAACAACCAAAGAGTATATGCATACCAAAATACATTTGCAATAAGCACAAGGGAGCTTGGCGTTGTAGTAATGACACACAGCGACAACAAAGGGCTTGTCCTGCCCCCACGTATTGCGTTGATACAGATCGTAATAATACCCATATACAAGGACGAGAATAAGGAAGCGGTAATGGCTTATGCTAAAAAGGTCGAGGAAGCCTTGTCAGGCAGATTCAGAGTATACATGGATGACAGAGATGACTACTCAGTGGGGTGGAAGTTCAACGAATGGGAATTAAAAGGCGTCCCGTTGAGGATAGAAATAGGCCAGAAGGAAGCAAGCAGCAATCAAGTTACTGCTACTGTAAGGCATACCGGCAAAAAATACATAATAAAGCAGGAAAATTTGCCAGATAAGTGCGCCGAGATTTTAGACGTAATGCATAATGAGCTATACGAAGCTGCAGCCCATTTCATGGAGACGCATATCAAGGAGGTTGAAGATTACGAAGGCCTGAAAAATGCAATAGCAAATGGGAATTTTGCACAGGCAAAATGGTGCGGCAAAACGGAGTGCGAAATAAAAATAAAGGAGGAAACAGGCGCCAAATCCACAAACATGCCATTCGACAAGCAGGGTTCGATAAGTGGCAATTGCGTTTATTGCGGGTCCAAAGCAAAGTACGTTGTAAATTTTGCCAAATCATATTAAATTTTGCCGCCTAAAGAGCTATGGCTTAGCTAGTCCCGTCGTCTAGTGGCCAAGGACGCAGGGCTTTGGACCCTGCTACGTCGGTTCGAATCCGGCCGGGACTAAAGCATTGTTATATTAGAAATCCTAAAACCTGCGCAGGCTTGCGATTAAATGATAGAATGGTACTACCTTGTAGCTATATCCTCGGCAATAATGGGCGTTTCCACAATAGTTGAGAAATATGCTCTAAAGACGCAGCACGCGACATCTTTCAGCGCAAGTTTTTCAATACTCATAGCTGGCATATCGCTAATATTTTTGCTATTTGCAAAATTTAACATAAGCGTGTACAACATTGGAATAATATACGCGCTTAGCTTGGTTTCATCTTCTACCTATCTTCTTACTGCGCGCATATACAAGCATAGCAACATAAGCGTATCAACTCCGCTCTTCAGTTCACTTCCACAGATGTTTGTCGTAATAATGGCATTTATATTCCTAAAGGAAAGGCTGAGCATATTGCAGTATATTTCGCTCGCAGCCCTGATAGCGCTGGCTTACCTGCTCCTGTTTTCAGGCAAAAAACTTAAATCCAAGACATTCGAATCAAAAAAATACGTGTATCTGCTTTTAATGACGACATTCTTAGTGGCGGTAGGCGGAATCATAATGAAGTACCTTTTGAACATAGGGGTAAACGTCTTTGAGATGTTTATACTGCTGCAGATATTCATAGCCCTGAACATGTCTACATACATAACACTAAAATATGGCGGCATAAGGGAGGAAATATCTAATATAAAAAACAATTGGCCTGCGCTGCTGTCTGTGGCTTTGCTTACAGCAGGATACAGAATTACCTACTATATCTCCCTAAACCTTGCTTATATAAGCCTGGCCTCACCGCTTAGGAACAGCATTTCAGTAATGATAACAGTGCTGATTGGCGGGCTATTGTTCAAGGAGGGCAACATATACAGAAAGCTTTTAATAGCAATTGCAATGGTATTTATTGTCTATGTGCTTGTGGCAAATTAAAAATATTGGGAAGCGGATTTGATGACAGAAAAGATATACCTAACCGACTCGTATATCAAGGAATTTGATGCCAAAATAGTAGAAGTAAGGGAAAACGGTGTGATTTTGGACAGGACAGCATTTTATCCTACCGGTGGCGGCCAGCCATGCGATACAGGCGCATTAAGGCTTGATAGCGGAAGCACTTACAATGTGACTGAAACTGCCAAAGCTGGCGACGAAGTAATCCACATACTAAGCAGCGTAAGTGGGCTAAGCAATGGCATGTCAGTCCATGGGGCAATAGACTGGAGCAAGAGGTACATGCACATGCGGCTTCATACAATGCTGCACATAATCGATGGTGTGGTCTATAAGGATTATAAAGGCAGCATAACTGGAGGCCAGATCTACGATGACAAAGCAAGGATGGATTTTGACGTGCCTGGCATGACAAAAGAAACAGTAATGGAAATAATATCTGCAGCGCAAAAAATAATAGACGAAAACCATAAAGTGACTCCAAAGGTCTTTTCAAAGGAGGAGGCCCAATCAATAAAGGGTCTTGCAAGGACCGCCCCAGGGGAAGCGCTGTTGCAAACCCTAGATTCTATAAGAGTCATAGACATAGAAGGCTTTGACTTTCAGTCTGACGGCGGAACACACGTTGCAAATACAAAAGAAGTTGGCAAAATAATATTTAGGAAATATGAAAACAAAGGCTCGCACAACAAGCGGGTTGAATGCTCGCTGGAATGATAATCAGAGCTTATCTGTTACTGCATCAGAATTCTTATGCTCGTAAACGAATACAGCGTGCTTCAGCGCTTTAAGCGATATGCTTGCACATTTCGCGCGGGCAGGGCCAGGGTCGATGCCTATCAGGTTGACTATGTCCTCAAATCCCATGCGCTCTATTTCTGACAAGCTTTTGCCTTTCACCAGATCGGTAAGCTTGCTTGCAGTTCCCACGCTTATTGCGCAGCCGTTTCCTTCAAAAGAAATGTCGCCTATCTTTCCATCATTTACTTTTATGTATACTGTAATGTCATCGCCGCATATCGGATTGTATTCATGCGATTCGGAATCGCTATGGCTTAGTCTCCTCTTATTATGCGGATGTTCGTAATTTGCAATCAGGTCTTCAGCATACATATCCAATCCCAAGAGATCACCTAACCTTGAATATTTTTTTGACTTTATCTATAGCATTGAATGCAACGTCTATATCCTTTTCATCATTGTATATATAAAAGCTCATCCTGGCCACGGCACTCTGCTTCAATTTTTGTGTAACAAGCGGCATGGCGCAGTGGTGCCCTGCCCTTATTGCAACGCCCTCACTGTCAAATATGCTTGCTATGTCGTGCGGATGCACTCCATCGATTACGAACGATATGACCCCGCCGCGCTCCTCAATATCATTAAGTCCAGGCCCAAAAGTCTCCACTGATTTTGTTTCCTCAAATTTTTCAAGGGCATATTTTGTAAGCTTCTTCTCATGCTCTGCTATATTATTCATGCCTAAGGACTGCAGGTATTCAATGGCTGCTGAGAGCGCTATCCCACCTTCAATATTCGGGGTTCCAGCCTCAAACTTCCAAGGGAGCTCATTCCATGTGCATGAATAATATTCCACGGTCCTTATCATATCGCCTCCACCGATTACTGGGGGCATATCCTCCAATACGGACTTTTTAGCATATAATGCACCTATGCCTGTTGGCGCAAGCATCTTATGGCCTGACAATGCAAAGAAATCGCAGTCAATATCTGTGACATCGACTGGCATATGTGGAGCCGACTGCGCGCCATCAATCAGTACAAGTGCGCCTGCCTTGTGCGCCTTGCGGCTTATTGCCCTCACATCATTTACTGTGCCCAAAACATTAGATACGTGTGTAACAGCAACGATTTTTGGATGCTTCTCGAGCTGTTCCGAAAGGCTTTCTAGGCTGAGCTTTCCACTGTCGTCAACTTTTGCATAATCCAGAATTGCCCCTTTTCTCCTGGCCAACAGAATCCACGGCACCATGTTGCTGTGATGCTCCATTTCTGAAATGAGTATGTGGTCTCCTTTTTGTATGTTTTTTTCTCCCCATGAAAGGGCAACAAGGTTTATTGCTTCAGTAGTATTCCTGACGTATACAATGTTTTCGATTCCGCCAGCTCCTATAAGCTTTGCAAGGGCAACCTTTGAGTTTTCGTATTCTTCGGTGGCACGCTCTGCTATAGAATAAATGCCTCTATGTATGTTGGCATTATAACTGCTGTAAAACTCTACGATCTTGTCTATCACCTGTTTTGGCTTCTGCGATGTTGCGGCGCTATCCAGGTATACAAGCCGCTTGCCGTTTATCGTCTTTAAGAATATTGGGAAATCCATTTTTATTTTATCAGGATCAATTTTTGGCATTATATCATTCCATCGAGTCGTATCCATTTTTTTCTATGCGTTCTATTATTTCGTGCCCTCCGCTCGTTATTATCCTGCCTGCGTTCATTATGTGAACAAACTCTGGCTCCATATACTGGAGAATCCTGCTATAATGTGTTATAACAAGCATGCCTGGGTGTGTTTTTTGGGCGATGCTGTTTATATTCTTGGCAACCACTTTTATAGCATCGACATCCAATCCGGAATCAGGCTCGTCCAATATCGCCATTTTGGGCTTTAGAAGTGCCATCTGCAGGACTTCTGCCTTTTTCTTTTCGCCTCCGGAAAAGCCTTTATTCAAAGACCTGCCTACAATGTTCTTGTCAAAATTCAGCGATTCGGCATAAGCCTTAATCTCATCCATGAAATATTTCGTGTTTATCGTGCTATCGTTTAGCGACTCTACGGCAGAACGTATAAAATTAACAAAACCAACACCGTCTATTTCTGCAGGATTCTGAAAGAGCATGAAAAGCCCTGCTTTGGCCCTTTTGTCAGGGCTTAGCCCGAGGATTGAGCTCCCGTCTATGGCAATGTCCCCTCCTGTAATCTTTATTGCAGGATGGCCCATTATCGCTTTTGCAAGCGTTGTTTTCCCAGAGCCATTAGGGCCCATCAGAACATGGAATTCTCCACTGTTTATCTTTAAATTCACGCCATTTAGTATGCCTTTGCCTCCTATCTCCGCCTTGAGATTCTTCACTTCCAGTAGCACATTATCACCTATCTTATCATTATCGAGCATTCGTTTGCCTCCCCTCGTGGGCATAGCCGGCAAACAACTTTCTGGGCTTTATAGCTGTCATTAAGCATTATGCTCCTGACAAAATCATTTATGTCCTTATCAGAAACCTTGCCTTCGTTTGAAATGAAATTTTTTGGGTTGCTTATATACTTGCTTACTTCTGCCTGTGAAATGCCAAGCATACTAGCAATTTTGGTCTGTGTCATGTTGTATTTGTGAAACAGCACATCGGCGGCCCTGGATTTTATCTCAGGCAGAAATTTCCTTAAAACATAATCATAATCGCTCATCATACCCTCCTCTAAAACCATATCCCCCCAATTTTAAGTTTGTCCATGGTCCCGATCTGCCTGCCTACGAGCCTTTGCTTGACAAGGCCCATGGCTATAATCTTAGCCTCGGGGTTTTCAATCTTCTTAAGCGTTTCAAATACAAGCCCGCTGGCTATGAGGAATTTTGCAGATTGCGTATCTATGCCGCGGCTTTGAAGATAAAATGATTCATCATCAGAAATCGGAGACGTGGAGCTTGAATGGGATGCCTTTACATAATTCTCATCTATCGACATGTCAGGCATGAGTATTATGCGTGCGTCCTTATCGTATATGATGCCACGTTCAATTATTCTTGATTCTGAACCCTCGGCTCCCTTTTCCATTTTTGCCAGGCTTTTCACAATGCCGTAAGAGTTATCTGCCAAAACTGCCTTTGCATCGTAATAACATACATTTTTCTTGGCAGCATTGACGAGATGCGCAAATATGTCGAATTTCTGCTCCCCCGTGCCAAGAACGACTTCGTTTACTTCGGTTTTTGATCCTTCGCCCGCATTGTCCAAATAGAGCCTTTGCCTTGAGATGCTTCCGCCGGTATAAAATCCGTTATAGTTTATTATTGAATTGTCTGCAGCGCTTATGTACCTGACTCCAAATGTGTTCGTATGTCCTGGCTCATTATGCACTTCATTCAGTTCCAATTTTGCACCATTCCCAACCTTTATCTCCGCGATAGTGCCGCTTGATGACTTCTTTTCAGCATTCCTTGAGAAATAAAATTCGTTTATTGTTGAAACAGAATTATCCTCAACAGTTATCTTAATCTTGGTGGGAGCGCTTTGTTGCCCGTAATCACAGAACAGTATGTTCAACGGTCTTTCCGTTCCGCGCATGTCAATATCCAAAACATCCTTCACATAAGAGTCAGCAAACGACCAGAATTTATCATAAAATTTGCCGATTTGCAGTTTGCCGTCGCCTTCAATCCGCGCACTCCTATTTTCTATTATCGGCACACCGTTTCCTATAACGATATCAAACCTTATTCCCAAGGCATCCTGTATTGCAGCACGCTCATTTGCTTCATGGCCTATGCTTCCATCATGCCCAGCAAATCCATCAAGCGGGAATTTTATAAAATACTTACTGTACAAAGGATTGCTCTCGTCAGGCAGGCTATCATATTCCTGGATGGTATTATTGCCGGTTGCGTCTTCTTTGTACATGAGAATCAAGCTATCGAATTAGTTGTATCGAGCTTTATCAGCCTTTTAAGCTCAAGCGAGTATTCCAATGGCAAAACCTTTACCAATGGCTCTATGAAACCAAGAACGGCAGTGGCGATGGCGTCGTCTTCCTTCAATCCCCTAGACATAAGATAAAAAAGCTCATCCTCGCCCAATCTGCCAACAGTGGCTTCATGGCTGACAAAAGCATCGCTTGCATACACTTCGTTGTAGGGGTATGTATTGGTTTTTGCGTCTTTATCAAGCAGAAGCGCATCGCACTTGACGCTGGATTTTGAGCTTGTTGCCCGCTTGTCTATATGGACAAGGCCCCTGTACGAAGCAACGCCACTTCCCTTTGATACGCTTTTTGATATTATCTGAGAAGTCGTATTCGGAGCTAAGTGATAAGCCTTGCCTCCGGAATCCTGCGTTTGTCCTTCTCCTGCAACTGCTATTGACAATATATCCCCCTTAGCGCCGCTCTCTTTAAGGTAAACGCTGGGGTACTTCATGTTTACCTTGCTGCCTATGTTGGCGTCAATCCACTCAACGTGCCCATTTTCGTAAACGTATGCACGCTGAGTTACTAGGTTATAAACGTTCTTTGACCAATTCTGCACAGTTACATACCTTATGTGCGCGTTTTTATGGGCCACAAGCTCTACCACTGCCGCATGCAATGAGGAGCTTATGTACACCGGCGCAGTGCAACCCTCTATGTATACAACTTCGCTGCCTTCGTCTGCTATTATGAGCGTTCTTTCAAACTGCCCTGCTTTCTCGCCGTTGATTCTGAAATATGCCTGCAGCGGCATGGAAAGCTTCACGCCTTTAGGCACGTATATGAAAGAGCCGCCAGACCACACTGCAGTATTAAGCGCAGCATACTTGTTGTCGGTAGGAGGTATGATCGTGCCAAAGTATTTCTTTACTATTTCAGGGTATTTTTTAACTGCATTGTCCATATCGGTAAAAAGGACACCCTGCTTCTCCAGCTCCTCCTTTACGTGGTGGTAAACTACCTCAGAATCAAACTGTGCTTCTGCACCTGCAAAGAACTTCCTTTCAGCCTCAGGGACGCCTAACTTATCGAATGTTTCTTTTATGTCCTTAGGTACATTATCCCAATTGTTGCTGTTTTTTGCCTTTGGCTTAAGATAATAATAAATGTCATCGTAATCTATCGCGCTAAGATCCGGTCCCCAATTCGGCACAGGCTTTGATACGAAGATCCTGTAAGCTTGCAGCCTTTTCTGAAGCATCCAGTCTGGCTCATTTTTTGATTTCGATATCTTCGTTATGCTTTCTTCGGAAATGCCCTTTACGACCGACTCGTAGTCATCCTTGGTCTTAAAACCATACATCTTAAGGTATTCATTATCCTTCTGGACTACATTCTGGCTTTCATCAGCTGCCATTTACACACCATTATAACTGGGTTATAATCTTATAATATTTAAACCTTATCAATAAATTGCTGATGTAAAATAAAATTTGTTCAAGTAATTAAATAAAATGGCATAATCAATAGAAATTAATAAAGATAAAGCGAAAACAATATGGTGTTAAAATGGCAATAAAAAATTTTTCAAACGAATCCACTTACAGGAAAATGGCCGAATCTGGCAGAGAGTCTGAATTCGACTCGCTATTCGAAAAGGCCGTTGAGGATGCAAAAGCAAGTTTTGGGAGGGAATGGCCCATCTATATAAACGGCAAAGCGGTCACTGCAGGCAGCCTGCTTGAAGAGCGTTCACCTATAGACCGCCGCATACTAATTGGCAAATTCCAACGCGGTACAAGGGAAGAGGCCCGTATGGCCATAGAAGCGGCAGCCGCGGAATTCAATTCGTGGCGCCTGACAGACTACAAAGAGAGGGTGGAAATATTCAGGGCGACTGCCGAGAAGTTCAGGCAGGCCAAATTCTCCCTAGCAGCGATCCTGAGCTATGAAAATGGAAAGTCGAGGTATGAATCTGTTGGAGAGGTAGACGAAGGCATAGATTTTATTAATTACTATGCCGACGAACTCGAAAGGAACAAGGGCTATATAAGAAAAAGCGTAATCAAGGAGGCCAAGAAAGCAGTAGAAGCTGGATTTCAGGGCGCTCCATCCATAAAGCCTGAGCGGATAACGATAAAGCTTAAGCCGTATGGCGTATTCGGGGTAATTGCGCCATTCAACTTTCCTGTCTCCATATCTGTAGGAATGTCCGTAGGCGCAATGATAACCGGGAATACTGTTGTATTCAAGCCTTCTTCGACTGACAATATGTCGATGCTTACCGGCCTAAAGATATATGAACTGTTCAAGGCAGGGGGCTTACCCGACGGCGTATTTAATTATGTCACAGGGCCTGGATCAGAAGTAGGGGATGAGCTGGCAGTAAATCAGAATGTTGCTGGGATAGCCTTTACAGGCTCGCACGATACTGGAATAAGAATGGCAGCAAAGACATACATGCAGAACAAGCAGAAAATCTTTGTTGTGGAAATGGGCGGCAAGAACCCTGCTATAATATCGAAGCATGCCAATATAGACGACGCGGTAAAGGGCGTTCTGAGCGCAGCGTTTGGCTATGCAGGGCAGAAGTGCAGTGCATTATCTAGGGTATACGTGCACGAGTCGGTCAAGGAGCAGTTCCTAAGCAAGCTGATAGAGAATGCCAGAAACTTAAAAATCGGCGACCCTATAAAGAAAGAAAATTACATGGGCCCTTTGATAAGCGAGACTGCATACAAAAGGTACGTGGAATCCGTCGAAAAGGCGAAAAATGCAGGAAGGATTTTATACGGCGGCTCGAGGGTCAATAACGGTATAGACGGGTTCTACGTTGAGCCGACGATCGTTGAGATAAGGCATGATCATGAGCTGGTGCATAAGGAGCTGTTCCTGCCATTCATAACTGTGGAAACATTCAAAGACATGTCGGAAGCCATAAAAATGGCAAACGATACCGAATACGGTCTGACTGCAGGCTTGTACAGCAACAGTGCACAAGAAATAAAGAAATTCGAGCAGAACATCGAAGCAGGCACTGTGTATGTAAATAGGGCGATAAGCGCCACGACAGGCGCAATAGTCGGAATGCATACCTTTGTCGGATGGAAGGGCAGCAGCATGACTGGAAAAGGCACCGGCAGCAGGTTCTATCTAGAGCAATTTATGCGGGAACAGAGTTTTTCCTTGACAAAATGATAAAATGCTAAATGCCATCCGCAAGCGCCTGCGCTATTCTAAGCAAACAGTATACATAGGCAGTACACAGTTGGAAGCAATAGTGGCTGACAGCTTTATCAAGCGCATGATAGGGCTCATGTACCGTGACAGCATAGCCGATAACGAATGCATGCTTTTCATTTTCAGCCAAGAGGGCAAATTCGGGATATGGATGAAAAACATGCTCTTTGCCATAGATGTAATATGGGCTGATTCCAATCTACGCATAATAGATCTCCAGCAGAACCTGCAGCCTTGCAAAAAACTTTTTTGCAAAACCTATGCTCCTCAAAGGGTGTCAAAGTATATAATAGAGCTAAATGCCGGTTTTATAAGTAAAAATAAGATAAACAATACTACAGCAATACGCTTGTAGGAAAAGTGAAAGGGAAGAAGGATTTACCTTCTCCTCTTTCTAGCGGAACTCTTCTTAGACATCTTTGCCCTCTTTGGCTTTGCTGCCCTTCTAGAGCTTTTGGATCCACGTGCTCTTCCGCCCCTATTCATCTTTGTCCTTACTACATAGCCTTTTCCGTCTATATAATAAAGAAAGCCGTCTTCTCTAGAAATCCTCTCGCTGCCTACTTTGGCCTTTCTACCCCTCGTGTTCATTTTCATAGGAGTTTTCCACACATAGCCATCCTTGCCTAGATAGTAAAGGTATCCATCCTCCCTATCAATGCTCTCGTTACTTACTTTCTGTGGCATCTTATTCACCATTACTAATTTTATAGTTAAATTTAAATAACTATTGTAAAATATTCTCGTAAAACAAAATATGTATCCATGTTTGCAAAGGGCAAAAGCACTTAAACAATTATTAAATCTTTCATACAAATATAAAATGTGGTTCAATGCTGGAAATAAAACTGCTTAGCAATAAGTCGATTGATGGTTACACCATTATAGAAGGATTCCCAGGCGCGGGCTTGGTCGGGACAATGGCTGTCAGCTATATGGTTGAAAAGCTTTCGATGGAATATTTTGGATATTTTGATAGCCAGGCGTTCCCTCCGCTGGTTTCCATACACGACGGAATACCTATGCACCCGGTCAGGCTGTATGTATCGCATAAATACAAACTAATTGCAATATTCGCCGAATTTGCGATACCTGCCGAAATGTCCTATATGGTAGCAAGCAAGATAATTGAATTTGTCAAGGCGAATAAAATATCGCAGATTATATCAATAGGCGGTATGCCGTCACAGGGCAAAACAGAGGAACTTGAGGATGGCAATCCTGAAGCAAAAAGCGATCCGAACTCCGTATACGCAATAGTGTCAGACCCCAAATTTGCAGCGGATCTGAAAAAGAACGGCATAACAGAAATAAAAGAAGGCGTTGCAAGCGGAATAAGCGCATTGCTTATAATTGCAGCAGCCGCATTAAAAATAGATGACATAAACCTGCTTGTACCTATAGATCAAAACATTGTAGACCCGGCATATGCAGAGTACGCAATAAAATCAGTAAACAAGCTGCTTGATTTAAACATAGATATAACCGAATTGGACAAAGAGGCCAAGGAAGTCGAAGCGAAAATAAAGGCGCTAATAAAAAAGAACAAGGAGTCGCACGAAGGATACAAAAAGGCAACCGAAGACGCAGGTCCGGCAATGTACGCTTAAAGACATACTGTGCAGGGGTTGCAGAGTCTGGTCTGGTTTTGGTATAAAGCCACAGAAAAATGCGCAGGACTTAAGATCCTGTGGCCTAGCGCCTTCGTGAGTTCAAATCTCACCCCCTGCACATTAAAAGCAACAAATCGCCATCGCGGATGATGGCGCGCAGGTTTTGCTGCCTTATTATCGCTCAATGCACTACTGTAGAATTGCATCCCTGCGGCTGCACAAAATCATTGCTAAGGATGAGCTTGATGTAGCCCAAGTAAGGCACTGCAGCTATAACCTTGCCGCTAATATTGTCCATGCCTGTAGGATAATTTTCATACTGCATGTCCAGCCCTGGATTGTTGTCTCCTTTTGTTAGAAAATAATAGTTTCCGCTATCGTTCAGGACTGCATATACCCTATGCACTATATAACTGTCTCCTTCCTTGTAAAATAGGTCGTTGGGATTCGTTTTGTATACTATTATGCTGTTACCTCTGTCACCTTTTACTGTAACGTTGTTCACGATTATCGCTTCTGTGTAAGCTTCGTTGGCCGTAGTGCCGTTTGCATAAACTATCTCCCTTGATCCGCAAACATACCTGACGACATTTTTAGCCTGGCTGCTGTTAGATACGATGTAATATCCTGAAGCTGTGCTTTCCAACAAGCCAACCTTGTAGCCCGGCTTTATTATCTGGTCTACCTGTGTGCCTGTAGGGGATACGTAATAAGCAACGCATTCCAGCGATTCGCTATTCTCATGATTAAGCACATAAGCCATTTGGGCGTTTGTAACGTTTATGACTGGGGCTTTAATCTGCGATATGGATTTAACTCCATCGAGCACTATCATGTCCCCCCTGTGCAAAACAGGCAGCATGCTGCAGCTGGGAACCACATCTATAGGATCGTTTGTCTGAAGTATGAATTTAAGCGCATACCAAAATGCGACTACAATTACCAGTGCAATGACGATTTCAACAATGCTCTTTTTGTACCCTTCCTCCTTGCCGCCGCTCAACAGCTCTACAACTATGGTTATTATTATCATAAAGAAAAGCAGGATCCCTATTACAATAGCCGCAGACCTTAGCCTTTGCAGGGCTATGTAGAGAACGAATAGTATTATTACTATCACATAAAGCGGCCAGACTTTGATTTTATCATTGCTGCCTTCCTTACTCTTCCTATCTGCTTTGCTGTTATTGGTTTTAGGCAAAAAATCACTTTATTGGCATGCTGCTCCTGTTGCCGACTACCTCAACTCCGAACACCTTGGATTCACCGTTGGCCTTAGCCACGCCTATTGCTGTGTCCGCGTGCGATATGAGCGCATCGTTATGGCTCACCACTATGAATTGTGACCTGCTGCTCATCTGCTTGATAAGAGCTGACAGCTTCTTCGAATTCTCCTTGTCAAGGGCCGCGTCAATCTCATCGAATATATAGAATGACATAGGCTTGCATATCTGTATTGCGAATACGAGCATCAGTATAAGAAGCGAGTTCTCGCCTCCGGAGAGTGCTTGCCTGTTTACCTTCGCAGCCCATGATTTCAAGTTGAATTCAAGGCCCGAGTTGAACGGGTCCTTGCGGTCTTCCAGCATCAGCTCGGCCTCGTCATTGAAAACACTCCTATGTATCTCCTTGAAATTTTCATTTACCGCGTTGAACGTTTCATAAAATACATCAAGCTTCTTAGACTCTATTTGCTTTATCATGCTTAAAATCGATTCACGCTCTTTTTCCAAGGTGCCGAGCTTTTCAAAAGCTTCCTCTACGTCTTTTGCCTTATCTCTGTACATATCAGGAGCGCGCATGTTTACATTTCCCATCCTGTCTATCTCATTTTTCAAAGGGCCAAGCTTTGCCTCCAGTTCTTCAAGGATACCATCAAGAGGCTCAACGTCAGCATACGATGACATTTCCGCCTTTATATCGGAGAGCCTGGTCTCTACCTGCGCCTTTTCCGCGTCAATGCCGATGAGCTCCCTTTCAATTCCTTCCAGCTTGCCGGATAATACCCCGCGCCTGCTGGAGATGTCTGAGATCGATTTGTCTATTACGACTATGGCTTGGTACGCCTCGCTTGTTTGCTTGTCGCTGGTCTTTATCTTTTCCTCTATTGCATTTTTGTCGGTTTCAAGCGCCTTGAGCCTTGCTTTTATTGCCCTCATCTCTTCAGAATGGCCTTTCATACTGGCTTCATATTCAGAGTTGCGTTTTTCCAATTCTGAAATCTTGGAGTTTAGCATCTCATTTTCCTTTAAAAGTTCTGCCCTGCGTATCCTGAGCTTTTCCAGCTTTGCGGATTCATCCTTAACTTTTTGCTTATACTCCTTGCTTATTCCGCCTCCCTGCTGTGCAAATCTGCTTATCTGCTTATACAGCATTGCACTCTCGTTCTTGAGCTGAACCAAGCGTGCCTGCAAATCCTCGATTGACCTGTCAGTGTTTTCCGCGTTTTTTGCCAGCTCCGAAATCCTTTCTCTGCATGAGCCAAGGGCTTTTTCTGAATTGCCTCTTTCAAGCAGGGCCGACTTCATTTCGGATTCAGCTTTTTCCTTTTCGATTCTGAGCTCGATAAGCTGCGTTTCAATCCTGCCCAATGCCTTCCTGCTTTTTTCTTCTGACGCCTGCAAGCCAGATACTTCTTCACGAAGCTCCTGCTCCCTTTTTTCCACAGTTTTAAGCTCAAGCTGCGATTTATTATACTGGAATGTCTTAATTGTGCCTCCGCTGACGACTCCAGACTGCTCTACAAGCTCTCCGTCAAGCGTCACAAACCTGTAAGACCCTATCTCATTTTTGGCATCAGATACACTATCTACAAGCATCGTATTGGAAAATACGAATTTTATTGCCTTTTCGAATTTGTCATCGTATTGGATAAACTTTAGCAGCGGGGGCCATCTAGATGACTTTTGGCCGTCCATTTTTTGATTGCTGACCCTTATGGAGTCTAGAGGTATGAATGATGCCCTTCCAAGCCCCCTGCTTTTAAGTATGCCTATGCACTGTTCTGCTGTTTCTACGGAATCCACCACAAAGTAGTTCATCCTTCCCATCGCTGCGGCATTTACTGCATTGGCATATCTGGGCTCAAAGCTGCAAAGTTCAAATACCATCCCGTAAAAGCCGCTTTTTACCGATTGCTTTAGTAAGCTGTTTACCTTCTCAAAGTTACCTCCATGGAGTGCAATGTTTTCCTTCAGGTTTATCTTGTTTTCCTGCAGCACGTCCAATTCAGCTTCAAGACCTCTTTTTTTTGCTACCAGCATCTCTATTTCAGAATTTGCATCGCGCAACATTCTTTCCGCGCTTTTTTGGCCTTCCTCATTTTCCTTAATAATGCTTTCAATCTCCTTTACTTTCTTTGAAACGCTCTCAATCGTTGCGTCAGCTGCAGTTTTTGCAACGCTTTCATGCTCTAAAGCAATGTTGATGCTCGCCTTTTCCTTCTCCAAGCTTGAAAGGTTCTCAGACAGCGCAGCAATATCATTAACGCACTTTTCATAACGCTTGTACAATTCCTCGTCATTGCCGCTTGGGTTCTGCTCAAATCCTTCAACCACTTTTTCCAAAGACGATATTTCAGCCTCTACCTCGGATATCTGAGAATTATTTTTTCCTATGGTCTCCTTTGCGCCAAGCAATTCGTTTTTCAAATTCTCCATCTCAGCAGAGATGCGCTTGGAATCGCCTTCAAGGTTTGTGTAGGAAGCCTGTGCAATGGCAATGTCCCTATTCAGCTCCTCAAGCGCCTTGTTGATCGAAGCGGTTTTTGTCGAATGCTCGTTAAGCGCTTTAGACTTTGCATTCCTTTCATTCATTAGCTTCTCATTTTCAAGGTCAAGGCTGTCTAGCTCTGACCTGTAAGACTTGCTTGAAGCTGTCAAATCGTTACGCCTGGATATGTCTTCCATTAATTTCTTTTCCAAATTGTCGTAGCGCAACTTAAGCACAGTATAAGAAATGCGCTTAATCAT